>JAJLLM010000139.1:0-11290 GCA_033837965.1 Pseudazoarcus pumilus | reverse complement strand
CCCATCGCCCGGCCCTGCGCATTGGGCGCGATTTCCTCGCCCAGATAGGCCATGGCCGCCGCCGGCAGACCGGCCAATGCGGCGCCGAGCAGCGCGCGCAACACCACCATCTGGGTGAAGTCGGTAACGAAGACGCCAGCCAGCGCCACTGCCGCCGCCAGCGCCAGCGACCACTTCATCAGCCGAACACGCCCGTAGCGGTCGGACAGGATGCTGGCCGGAATCAGCATCAGCGCCATCGCGCCGGTGCCGGCCGACACCGCCAGACTGGCCCATGCCGGACCGACCTCGAACACGCGCGAGAGCTCCGGCAGCAGCGGCTGCGTGGCGTAGAGCAGCGCGAACGTGGCGAAGCCGCCGATGAACAGCGCGAGGTTGGCGCGCTTGAATGCCGCGGTTCCGGCTTCAATCAGGTCAGGGCGCTCGGCGTCTGGAGAGGATGTTGTCATGCGCGGGTGGTTTGCAGCGTCGCCGGGCATGGTCACGGCTCGACGCCCGCGTCGCAAGTGTGGGTTTCACGGTGCGGAGGCAGGGCTTAGGATGGCAGTTCGTCACAGGAGGTTCGTCATGTCCCGTATCCGCGCATGGGCCGCTCAAGCCGCCGGCCAGCCACTCGTCCCTTTTGAATACGACCCCGGCCCGTTGGCGGCCGACGATGTGGAGATTGAAGTCGAGAACTGCGGCATATGCCATTCCGATCTGTCGGTGCTGAACAACGAGTGGATGAATTCGGTGTATCCGGTGGTGCCCGGGCACGAGATCGTCGGGCGCATCAAGGCGGTCGGCTCGCATGTGCGCCATTTGCGTGTGGGTCAGCGCGTTGGCGTGGGCTGGGCGTCGGACAGTTGCATGCACTGTCACTCGTGTATGAGCGGAGATCACAACCTCTGCAACCACACCCAGGCCGTGATCATCGGCCACTACGGCGGCTTCGCCGAACGTGTGCGCGCCAACGCCGCATGGACCATTCCGTTGCCCGAGGGGCTGGACGCGGCCAGCGTTGGCCCGCTGTTGTGCGGCGGCGTGACGGTGTTTACGCCTTTTGTAGAGTTCGGCGTGAAGCCCACTCACCGCGTTGGCGTGGTCGGCATCGGTGGCCTCGGCCACATGGCAGTGAAGTTTGCCCGCGCCTGGGGCTGCGAAGTCACCGCCTTTACCTCCAGTCCGTCCAAGTTCGACGAGGCGCGCAGCTTCGGCGCACACCATGTAGTGTCGAGCCGGGACAGCGCCGATCTCGCCCGGCTGGCCGGCAAACTGGATTTCCTGCTCGTCACGGTCAATGTGTCCATGGACTGGAACGCGCTCGTCGCGACGCTTGCACCCAAGGGGCGGCTGCATGTGGTGGGTGCCGTGCTTGAGCCGATTCCGGTCAACGCCTTCGACCTCATCGGCGCGCAGCGCAGTATCTCCGGCTCGCCCATCGGTTCGCCCGCGACCATCGCCACCATGCTGGACTTCGCTGCCCGCCACAGCATCCTGCCGCAGGTCGAGCGTTTCCCGATGAGCCGCGTGAACGAAGCGCTTGCACACCTCGAATCGGGTAAAGCGCGTTATCGCATCGTGCTGGATGCGGATTTCGCCTGAAGCGGGCGTTTCAGGAAGGAGCAGAGATGCCGGTTGTGGATTGGTCTCGCGAAGAAGTCGAGGCGGTCGTTGCGGACTATTTCGCGATGTTTGCGCTTGATCTTGCGCGTATGCCTTACAAGAAGGCCGAGCATCGCCGCGCACTTGTGCAGAAGCTGAATAACCGCAGCGAACAGTCCATCGAATTCAAGCATCAGAACATCAGCGCCGTGCTGCTCGATCTGAAGTTTCATTACCTTCCGGGCTACAAACCGCGTTTCAACTACCAGCATCTGCTTGCGGAGGTCGTTGCTGACCGCCTGCCTGAACAGAGAAGCCTGCTTGATATCGCAGCTGCGGATGCCGACAGGCCCGTGGTTGTGCCTGAGGTGGATGACATCCTCGCAATATTGACCGAGGTCCCGCGATCGGATTCCAAGCCGCACAAGGTGTCCGAACGGGTGGTGTTACCTCTGGCGGGTATGACCAACTACATCGAACGTGAAGCGAGAAATCGTTCGCTTGGATTGGCGGGCGAGGAGTTCGTCCTCAATTTCGAGCGTGCCCGGCTCATTCGGGATGGTCGCGAAAGTCTTGCCGCTCGTATTGAGCACACATCCAAGGTGCGCGGCGACCACGAGGGCTACGACATTCTGTCCTTCGACAAGAGCGGCGCCGAACGTCTGATCGAGGTTAAAACAACCAAGTACGGACGCTTTACGCCGTTCTTTGCTTCGCGCAATGAAGTGGATGTCTCGGAGCGAAATCCGGCTTCCTATCACGTCTATCGAATGTTCGATTTTCGTGACAAGCCGCAGCTTTATGTTCTGCCGGGGCCAATGTCTGCGACATGCGAGCTGTCGGCGGCCAGCTTCTTGGCCAGACCCCGCTGAGGGGCGAACGGGTCGAGAGGGTCCTCAGGTGAGGAGATGGTTGGCGTAGCTTGGGGACTGATTGAAATGCCCCTGTCACTGAAGCGAACCATCTGCTGAAAATCGTCCCTAAGGCGATAACTCGCAAACACGTCCGGATCACCCATGACCACTCTGCTTCCCCGCCTCACCCGCCGTCACTTCCTCGCCGCCTCCGGCGCCACGCTCGCCTGGGCTGCACTGCCGGCCGCCAAGGCTTGGGCGGTGGACCAGCCGTTGCGGCTGGCGGCCGGCAAGGCGACGTTTTCGCTCGCGCCTTACGGCCCGGCCGAGGTGGCGGGCTGTTGGGGCTACAACGGGACGATTCCCGGGCCGCTGATCCGTGTGAAGCAGGGTGCGCGGCTGCGTGCGGTGCTGGAAAACGGGCTGGCGGAGGACAGCACCATCCACTGGCACGGCATCCGCCTGCCCAATGCGATGGACGGTGTGCCGCATCTGACGCAGGCGCCGGTGGCGCCGGGCGGGCGCTTCGAGTACGACTTCGTGCTGCCGGACGCGGGCACCTACTGGTATCACCCGCATGCCAACGCGCCGGAGCAGCTCGGTCGCGGGCTGTCGGGGGCGCTGATCGTGGAGGAGGCCGAGCCGTATCCGGCTGACCGCGAGATCGTGTGGCTGCTCGACGACTGGATGCTCGACCGCAATGCCGAGATCGTCGGGGGCTTTGACGATTACCACGCGCGCAGCCACGACGGACGCATCGGCAACACCGTGACCATCAACGGCAGCCTGCGCGACGAGGAGCCGGTGCGCCCCGGCGAGCGCATCCGGCTGCGCCTCATCAACGCCGCCAACGGCCGCATCTTCCGGCTCAACTTCGGTGGCTTGCCGGCCCATGTGATTGCGCTCGACGGCCAGCCGGTGCAGCCGTTCGAGGCTGATCGCGTCACGCTCGGTCCCGGCATGCGTGCGGACGTGGTGGTGGACGTCACTGTGTCGGCCGGCAGCACGGTCGAATGGGTGGACGATTTCTACGCCCCGGCTGCCTACCGCTTCATCGCGCTGCGGGTGGCCGGCGAGCCGGTGCGTGCCGCGGCGCTGACCGGCGTGCCGCCGGCGTTGCCCGCCAACCCGGTGCCGGAACCCGAACTGGCCGGTGCCGTGCAGCACACCGTGGAATTTCGCGGCGGCATGATGGGCAGCCTGCCGCGCGAGGAGATGATCGGCCTGATGCGTCAGGGCATGGCATGGACCGTCAACGGCCAGGCGCATGCGCCCGACGCCCACCAGGGTCACGCCCCCTTGTTCAGCGTGCCGCGCAACACCACCTGCCGCCTCAAGCTCGTCAACGACACGCGCTGGTTTCACCCCATCCACCTGCACGGCCACCACTTCCGCGTACTCAGCCGCAACGGTCAGCCCGAGCCGCATCAGCCGCTCCATGACACCGTGCTGATGCAGCCGCAGGACCGCATCGAGATCGCATTCAAGGCCGACAATCCGGGCGACTGGATGCTGCACTGTCACGTGCTGGAACATCATGCCGGCGGCATGGGCGGCGTCTTCCGGGTGGAGGCCTGAGGCGGCATTCACCCTGTTGCGCCCATACCAAACCACCGGAAGTGCGCGTCGTTTCCCGTTAGGATGAGCCCTCAAAAGGTTCAAGGACCCCAGATGTTGCGGACGTTGTTTACCGCCCTGTTCGTTGCCACCGTGCTGGCGGCCTGCGCCACGACTTCACCGCTCACGCCGCCTTCGTCACCGCCGCCCGCCCTGCCCGGTTTCGACCAGGCACGCCCGCCCGAGCCGGGGCAGTCGCGGCTGTACGTCTTCCGTCCGCGCTCCGAAGATCAGGACCTGCACCAGGAACTGCCGGTGCTCTACATCGGCGATACCCGCATCGCCGCCATCCCCGAGAACGGCTTTGCCGAAATCCAGCTCCCGCCCGGCCGCCACACCCTGTCACTGGTCCCGCCCGAAGGCGGCTCCGACCTGTGGCGCACGCGCATGACCCTGCTGCTGTGGCCCGACAGCGTGGCCTACGTGCCGTTCTGGATGGCCGCCGGCTTCGAGCGCACCTCGCCCGGCAGTGAATCCTCCGACACCGTGCTGCTGGTGCTGCCCGTCGGCAACCCGGAAGACACGCCTGCCCACCTGCGCATCGAGCGCTCACACCACTCCGTCGCCGAACCCATCCTGCGGCAATGCTGCGGGCGGGTGTTCCCGCCGGCGGGCGATGCCGTGTCTGCGACGCCGGCCTCTCCGGCACGGCGGTTGTTGCCAGTCACGGAGTAGCCGGTCGGCGCTGGTTCGCCATGACCCTCGCCCTTGCTGCCATCGTCCTTGCGGTACTGATGCACGTCACCTGGAATCTGCTGGCGCGACGGGCGGATCCGCGCAGTGATTTCCTGTGGTGGGGGCTGGCCGGGCATCTGGTGCTGGTCGGGCCATGGTCGGTGTGGGTGCTGGTGCGGGATGCGGCGTGGTCACCGGCGTTGATTACGGCGCTGGTCGTGACGATGTGCGCCAACAGCGCGTATTTCCTCGGCCTGCGGGCAGCCTATCGGCGGGCGCCGGTGGCGCTGGTGTATCCGGTGGCGCGCAGTTCGCCGCTGCTCATCGCGGTGTGGTCGGTGCTGTTCTTCGGTGAGTCGCTGTCGGGGCTTGGTTGGGTCGGCATTCTGGTTTCGGTGATGGGCCTGTTGTGGCTGGCCGGCACGGCGCGCAGCGGCGAGCCGCGTGCGGCCTTGCCGTGGGCACTGCTGGCGGCGCTGGCGACCAGCGTGTACTCCCTTTCCAACAAGGTGGCCGTGCCGGCGCTGCCCGGTTTTGCCAGCCTGCTCGGCTGGGTGTCGCTGGCGTTCCTGGCGAGCTGGTGCGTGCTGAGTGTGGCGAACCTGCGCGCCACCGGCCATATCGTGCCGGGCATGCGGCCGCCGTGGTGTCCGGTTCTGGCCGCGAGCGTGTGCATCGGACTGGGCTATGCGCCGGTGATCCACGCGCTCAAGTACCTGCCGGCGGCCTACGTGCTGGCCTTCCTCAACATGGGGCTGGTGCTGGCGACGCTGCTGAGCATCTTCCTGTTCGGCGAACGCACGCACTGGCGTGCGCGGCTGGCGGCGGTGTCGGTGATTGCGGCCGGCATCGTGTGCGTGGGGCTGGCGCGCTAGCGCATCGTCTCGCGGGCCGATTCCACCAGTGCGCGGAACAGTGCGCGCTGGCGCTTCATGAAGATCAGGAACTCCGGGTGCCATTGCACGCCCAGCAGCAGCGGGCCGTGGTCGGGGTCCTCGACGGCCTGGGGCAGGTCGTCGAGGTCGGTGCCGGAGATCGAGAGCCCCTTGCCGCTACGGTCGATGGCCTGATTGTGCAGGCTGTTGATGCGCGCCGTGCCTTCGCCCATGAGTTGCGCCAGCAGGGTGCCGGGACGGATGCACAGCGTCTTCAGCGGCAGCACGGTCCAGCGGTTGGAGGTCTTGCGGCGGCGGGTCTTGAGTTGCTGGAACAATGTGCCGCCCAGGCGCACGTTGAGCAGCTGGGCGCCGCGGCAGATGCCGAGCACGGGCAGACGGCGTTCCAGCGCCTCGTCGATGATGGCCACTTCGAGGGCGTCGCGCGCTTCGTCGTAACGCGGCTCGACCTCGGGTGCGGCGGCGTAGAGCACGGGGTTTACGTCGTGGCCGCCGGTGAGGATCACGCCGTCGAAGCGGTGTACGCGTCCGGCATCACCGGGGCGCAACTGCAGTGGCGTGCCGCCGTACAGGCGCACGGCCAGCGACACCAGCAGACGCGGGCCGAAGGCGCCGCGTTGCGGGCCGGTGATGGCGATTACGGGGCGAGCCAACGGCCTGCAACCTCGTCTGCCCAGTCCCCCAGCCAGCGTTCGAGCGCAGGGCGAGCGATGAAATCGTGAAAGTCGGCGCAGCAGCCCGTCAGCCGCTCCGGGTCGGCGGCCAGTTGCTCGACCTGCAGCCAGTCCTCCCACGCCGCGGCGATTCCCCAGCCGGGCAGGTCGATGCGGCAGTCGGGCAGGCGGTAGTGGAAGGCCGGGCGCGGTTTGATGAGCGGGTCGTCGGTGACGGCGGCCACGCGCTCGGGGTCGAGGTGGGCGAACAGCGGGAGCAGGTCGAGCGCGCGGTTGCGGGTGGGGTTGTGGAGCAGGTAGTCGTCGATCAGGCCGGCAAGGTCGGGCGCGTAGTCCGGCGCGGTCACCAGACGCAGGTAGTCCACCGGGAACGGGTCCACATAGGACGTGAGCCGCCGCGTGAAGTTGATCTCCGCACGCGCAAAGAGCCAGTCGTACAGGCACAGGAAGGCGCGCACGTAGGCCGTGAGCGTGGTGGCGTCGGCGCGCGGGATCTCGGGGTTGAACTGCATGCCGAAGGCGTTGAGCGGGTGGTCGCCCGTGCCTTTGGCGCCGGCGGCGCGCAGGCGGGCGATGAGCGTTTCGACTTCGGGCAGGCGTTGCATCGGCAAGGGCGGGCTGACGATCTCGACCGGCACCACTGTCTGCGCCACGGCATGCAGGGCGTCTTCGGCCGAGCGCAGCAGGCCGTCATGTTCGCTCTGGCCAAGCTGCTTGAGCAGGTGGAAATCGAGTTCGACAACCCAGTCGCCGGCCGCGTCGCCGCACAGCGTGCGCTCATAGCGGCTGGTCTCGACCACTTCGCAGCCGAGCGCGTCGGCGGCAATGCGGGCCAGTTCGTCGAGCGTCGGCCCGCTCATCTCCAGCTCCACGCCGATGCGGCGCGGCTGGCCTTCGGGGTTGCTGCGCCACGGCGGCAGCGGCAGCGCGTGTGGGGTGGCATCCATGCGCATCAGTGTACCCGACGCGCATGGAGGGCCGGTTTCAGCGCATTTCGCGCAGCGCCGCAATGCGCTCTTCGAGCGGCGGATGGGTCATGAACAGGCGCTTGATGCCGGCGCCCTTCATGCCGGAGATGCCGAAGGCGGCCATCTTGTCGGGCAGCGGTTCAGTGCGGGCATTGGCCAGACGCTGCAGCGCGGCGATCATCTTCTGGCGGCCGGCGAGGTCGGCGGCGCCGGCGTCGGCGCGGAACTCGCGGCGGCGCGAGAACCACATCACGATGATGCTGGCGAGAATGCCGAGCAGCAGTTCGGCAATGACGGTGGTGATCCAGAAGGCCGGACCGTGGCCGCGTTCGGTCTTGAAGATGACGCGGTCGACCAGATGCCCGACCACGCGCGACAGGAAGATCACGAAGGTGTTCACCACGCCCTGGATGAGTGCCAGCGTGACCATGTCGCCGTTGGCCACATGCGAGACCTCGTGCGCCAGCACGGCTTCCACCTCGTCCGGCTGCATACCGCGCAGCAGGCCGGTGCTGACCGCCACCAGGGCGTTGTTGCGGCTCGAGCCGGTGGCGAAGGCGTTGGGTTCGGGAGCGTCATACACCGCCACTTCCGGCATGCCGATGCCAGCCTGCTCGGCCTGACGGCGCACGGTGTCGACCAGCCAGCGCTCGACGTCGTTGCGCGGCTGTTCGATGACGTGGGCGCCGGTCATGCGCTTGGCGGTCCATTTGGACATCGCGAGCGAGATGAAGGAACCGCCGAAGCCGAACACTGCGGCAAACAGCAGCAACGAATTCAGATCGAGATTGACGCCCTGCTCGTCGAGGATGCGCTCGAAGCCGAGCAGGCGCAGCGTGATGCTGAGCACCACGATGATGGCGAGGTTGGTGGCCAGAAAGAGGGCGATGCGTTTCATGTTGTTGTTCCACTTCCGAAAGAGGCGCGTTACCGCGCGACGGCGCCATATTGCCGCGATGTGAGCGGCTTGTGCGCTGTCTTTGTGTGCCGGGAGGCGGCTTTCGTTCCGGAGGTCTCAGTCGCCGATGCGTTTGCGCAGCTGCGCGAAGTCGGCCGGCCGGCCGTACAGCCAGCCCTGGGCGTACTGCACGCCCTGTGCCCGCAGGTAGTCGGCCTGCGCCTCGGTCTCCACGCCTTCGGCGATCATGCGTAACCCCAGGGTCTTGCCGATCTCGATGATGTGCGGCAGCAACTGGCCGATGACGGCCTGGGTGGTGAGGGGCTCGATGAAGCTGCGGTCGATCTTGAGCAGGTCGACGTGCAGGCGTTCCATGATCGACAGGCTCGAATAACCCGTGCCGAAGTCGTCGATGGCGATCAGCACGCCGTCGCTGCGCAGTTGTGCGACGGTGTCGCGCGCCTGTGCCACGTCGAGCAGGCTGTGCTCGGTCACCTCCGCCACGAGGTTGCCGGGGCGGGCGCCGGTGCGCTGGATCAGCTCGCGCAGGCGCTCGGCGGTTTCGCTGCGCAGCAGATCCTGCGGCGACAGATTGAGCGAGATGCGGAAGTCGGGATGGCGCGCGAACAGCCCGTCCAGATCGGCGTGCATCAACTCGATCAGACGCGCGGTCAGTCGCGTGATCTGGCCTGCCTGCTCGGCCAGCGGGATGAAGACTTCGGGCGAGACCAGCTCGCCGTCTCGGTTGCGCCAGCGCATCAGCACCTCGGCGCCGATGCAGCGGCCGTCGCTGAGATCGACGATGGGCTGGTAGGCAAGGAAGAACTCGTTGCGCCGCAGCGCCCCGCGCAGCACGGCGCCGAAGCTCTGCTGCGAGCGCAGCAACTGTCGCAGCGCAAAGATCAGCAGCAGCCCGGCAAAGGCGCCGACCGGCAGCAGGAAGCGCGCGAAATCGCGCGCGCGTTCATCCACGCCTGCCAGCGGCACGGCAGCGGCGGCGCCGATCAGATAGCGCTGCGAATGCACCACCGCGACGATGTAGGGGCCGTCGATGAAGCTGCGCTCGGACAGATCGCCAGTGTTGCGCGCCCAGGCTTCGTCGGGCTCGCCGCGCGCGGTCACGAAGCGGCCGTTTGCGCGCGTGAACACACCCACGGTGGTGGCGCGCTGATCGTCGCCGACTTCGAGCAGCCCGCCCTTGTGCACGACACCGGCAAAGCCGTCGCGCTCGACCACGATGTATTGCTCGTTCGGCGAGAACGGGAACACCACACTGTTGCGGACGCCGGTACCGCGCGGAGTGAGGTGGTCGAGCGGTCCCAGCGGCAGTTCCGGTGCGCCATTGCCACCGGAGATAGACGAGCACACGAGGGTATTGTCCAGCACGCGGCCGACGATCTGCAGCGCGTTGAATCCGAGGTCAATGCGTTTCATCTCGGCCAGATGCTCGGGCGAGCAGTGGTCGTCCCCGCCGAGTGCCGCGAGACGCGTGAGGGCGACATCGAGTTGATCGGAAGCCGCTTCCGAGCGTCGCAGGGCGTCTCGCGCGACTTCGCGTACGTACTCCATTTCGGCTTCGATGGCCTGGCTGCGGCTGAGGTGAAGCCCGAGCATGGCGGGCGCCGAAACGGCGACGATGGCGCCGAGGATGGCCAGAACGGTAGCGGGTTTGCGCTGCATGCGATCTCCGTGGGCGACGCAGTGTGCCATGCAAGTCGTCGATCTGGCCCGGGCGGCGCATGCACTGCGGCGTATCCGCCACATCCATGCCGTCGTCCTGCGCGTGGCATGTTCGGGCGGGTTGTGCCCCCCGCTGCGGTACGTCCCGCTGGCAGGAGGTTTCTCGGCGCATCGATTGATCGCAACCATCCGTCGCGTGTAGGTGACGAGATTGTGCCGTGGCCGCCGTTCGAGTCCTCACGACCAGCCCTCGGGGAACCGGCCAGCGTGTGGATGATCTGCTCGGAATGTACTTTCGCTTTCTCGTGGTCTGGATGCTCTCAGTGGGTGCGGTTCTTGCGCAGGATGACCTGCTGCCGGTGTTCGATGCGCATTCCCACTACACCGAAGCGGATGCGCACGCCTTCGGCGCCCCGGAGGTCCTGCGGCGTCTGGATCGCGCCGGGGTGTCGCGCGTGGTGGTGTCGGGTACGCCATGGCAACACGCACGCGCCTTGCATGAGGCGGCGCCGGAACGCGTGATTCCACTGCTAGGCGTGTATGCCTCGCACGTCGGCAAGGCGATGTGGATGCATGACCAGACCCTTCCCGGGCGGGTCGCCGCCCGCGTGGCCGAAGGGGGCTGGGCCGGCATCGGCGAACTGCATCTGTTCGGGCGCGATGCGGACAGCCCGGTGTTTGCCGAACTGGTGCGGATTGCGGCGGCGCATGACCTGATGCTGTTGATCCACGGCGATCCGGCCGTGGTGGAGCGCGCTTTCGAGATCGCGCCGGATGTCCGTGTGCTGTGGGCACATCTGGGCACCGTTCCGGCGCCGGGCATCGTCGCGCGCATGCTGGAGCGCAACGCCGGCCGCGCGCTGTGGGTCGATACCTCGGTGCGCGACGAGCGCATTGCGCCGGATGGCCGTTTGCTGCCGGAGTGGCGCGAGGTGTTCGAGACCTATCCGGAACGTTTCGTGGTAGCGGTGGATACCTTCAGCAGCAATCGCTGGGGCCGCTATGACGAGGTCGCTACCGGCATCCGGCAGTGGGTCGGGCAACTGCCCCCGCCGCTACAGGAGCGATTGCTGTGGCGCAATGCCGAAGCGCTGTACGCGCCGTGGCTCAGGGATCGACCGTAAAGGCCAGCACGCCGGTGATGTCCGGCACGCTCACGCGCAGCAGCCACGGGCCGTCGCCGGGCAGCGTGGCGCTGCCACTGTAGGCGCCTCGCCCGGTGCGCTGCAGCCGCGCCGGAATCGCCACCGCACCCTCGTCCGGCCGCACAAAGCTGGCGCCCAGTTGCAGGCCGGCATCCGGCGGTTGCCCGTTGGGGCCGCGCAGGTTCAGCTCCAGCCGCGCATTCCCCTGTGGATCGGTGCCGACGCTGCCGACCACTTCCCACACATGTACCGTGCCGGAAAAGCGCACGCCGCCGCGCTCCACGCCCGGCGCCTTGCCG
>JAJLLM010000138.1:0-5572 GCA_033837965.1 Pseudazoarcus pumilus | reverse complement strand
TCGACCTGGGTGATGCCCTGGGCCTTGCGCTGGGCCGCGATGCGCTGGCCCAGGGCGATGAAGAAGGCGCGTTCGTCGTCGGAGATGGCCATGCCGTGGGGGGTGCGAGTGAGGAGTGTGCGCATACGGTAGGCCCGGTTTTGAGGTGTGTTGCCTGATATCTCCGTAACGGAGTATATTCGTTTCGGGGTTTTTATGGCAAAAGCCCCTTGACACGTTTTGGAGACCCCGCCGATGGCCGCCACCCCCGCGTCCCTGTCCGCCCCGTTGCTGCCCCCGCCGGCCGAGGGCCTGACGATCGCCGGCGACGACGACATCCGCCTTGAGCGTGGCCCGCGCCACTACCGCGTGCGCGGCCTGGCCCGGAACCTGAGCGCCGAGGTGTTGAAGGTGACGCTGCGGCTGTCCTGCGGCGAGCACCTGCACCTGGACACGCTGGACCTGTACCAGGCGCGGGCGCGCAGCGCGTTCGTGAAAGCCGCGGCGCTGGAGCTGGGCGTGGCCGAGCCGGTGATCGCCGGCGATCTGGCGGCGCTGGTGATCGCGCTCGAGCCGCTGCAGGAGGCGGCGATCCGCGGTGCGCTGCAGCCGGACGCGGCCCGTGCCGAGCCGGCCCTGACGCCTGACCAGGAAGCCGCTGGGCTGGCCCTGCTGCGCGACCCGGCCCTGGCCGAGCGCATCGTCGCCGACGTCGAGGCCATCGGCGTGGTCGGCGAAGGCACGAACGCCTTGGTCGGCTACCTGGCGATGGTGTCGCGTCTGCTGGCCAAACCCCTGGCGATCTTGATCCAGTCCACCAGCGCGGCCGGCAAGTCGACGCTGATGGACGCCCTGCTATCGCTGATGCCCGAGTCCCAGCGCGTGCACTACAGCGCGATGACCGGGCAGTCGCTGTTCTACCTGGGCGAAGGCGACCTGAAGCACAAGATCCTGGCCATCGCCGAGGAAGAGGGCGTGCGCCAGGCCGCGTACGCCTTGAAGCTGCTGCAGAGCCAAGGCGAGCTGACGATCGCCAGCACCGGCAAGGACCCGGCCACCGGCAAGCTGGTGACCAGCGAGTACCGCGTGCAGGGCCCGGTGATGCTGTGCCTGACCACGACGGCGATCGACATCGACGAGGAGCTGCTCAACCGCTGCCTGGTGCTGACGATCAACGAGACGGCCGAGCAGACCGCGGCGATCCAGCAGCGCCAGCGCCAGGCGCGCACCCTGGCGGGTCTGCAGGCGAAGGTGCGCGGCGAACACGTGCTGGCGGCCCACCGGGCCGCGCAGACGCTGCTGCGGCCACTGGCGGTGGTGAACCCCTTCGCAGAGACGCTGACGTTCGCCAGCGACCGGGTGCGGCTGCGCCGCGACCACGTGAAGTACCTGGCCCTGATCGACGCGATCGCGCTCCTGCACCAGCACCAGCGCCCGGTGCAGACCATTGAGGTCGACGGCGCGGCCGTCGAGTACATCGAGGTCACCCCCGGCGACATCGCCCTGGCGAACCGGCTGGCCCATGCCGTGCTGGGCCGCAGCCTGGACGAACTGCCGCCGCAGACCCGGCGGGTACTGGCGACGCTGGATGCGTGGGTGACCGAGCAGGCCACCACACAGGGCATCGAGCGGCCCGCAGTGCGCTTCACCCGGCGCACGGTGCGCGGGGTGCTGGGCCTGAGCGACACGCAGCTGCGCGTGCACCTGGAGCGGCTGGTGACGCTGGAGTACGTGCGGCTGCACAGCGGCCAGAACGGCAGCCTGTACACCTACAGCCTGCTGTTCGACGGCCGGGCCGGGGACGATGCGCCGCAGTTGATGGGTCTGGGCGGTTCGGTGCCGGAAACAGGCACCTTGCCCGTGGAAATGCCGGCCACGCCACCCGCCGGACCGGTGCCGACCTTGCGGGGCCCGGCCGCGACCCTGCGGGGGGCGGGGGCCGACCCTGCGGGAGGCTTGCGGCCCGCTGGCGGGGGCCCTGCGGCCCCGGCGCGGGGTGGCGCGAATACCCGCAAAGCCAGCGCAGGCGCGGGTTCCCGGCCTTTGCGATCCGCGCAGTCCGAAAAACCACGTCCCAGGAAGGCCAACGGCCATGCCGCGGCGGACCGCTGATGGCCGGCAAGCGCACCGAGCGGCTGGCCCGGCTGCTGGCGCCGTCGCCGCCCGACAGCCTGTCGGCGTGGATCCGCGGCTACCTGCAGCACCTGGAGACCCAGCATCGCAGCCTGGCCGACCAGCGCACGCGCCGCAGCCGCCTGGCGCACCTGCACGCCTGGTGCACCGAGCGGGGCATCGAGCGGCCCGGGCAGGTCACCCATGCCCACCTGCAGCGGTTCCAGCGGCACCTGTTCCTGTATCGCAAAGCCAACGGCGCCCCGATCGCGATCAATGGCCAGCGCGTGGCGCTGTTCACGGTGGAGATGTTCTTCCGCTGGTTGGTGCGGCAGCGGGTGCTGACGTCGAACCCGGCCGCCGACCTGGAGCTACCGCGGCGCACCGACGACCTGCGCGAGCCGCTGACGCTGGCGGAGATGGAGGCGGTGCTGGCCTTGCCCGACATTGCCACCGCCGAGGGCCTGCGCGACCGCGCCTGCCTGGAGCTGTTCTACGCCACCGGCATCCGCCGGGTGGAGCTGACGAATCTGCACCAGTCCGACCTGGATAGAACCCGCGGCACGCTGCACGTGCGGCAGGGCAAGGGGAGGAAGGACCGGTTCGTGCCGATCGGTGAGCGGGCGCTGGCGTGGGTGACGAAGTACGAGCGCGAAGCCCGGCCCGAGCTGCTGAGCGATCCGTCGGAGAAGCACCTGTTCCTGAACCAGTATGGAAATCCCCTGTCTCCTGACGGGTTGAGTTGGCGTGTCCGCGACTACTTCAAACAGGCCGGCATCGCCAAGCGCGGCGCCTGCCACCTGTTCCGGCACACGATGGCCACGGCGATGCTGGACAACGGCGCCGACATCCGCCACGTGCAGGAGATCCTGGGCCACGGCCAGATCACCAGTACGCAGCGCTACACGCACGTCTCGATTGCCCGGCTGCATGCGGTGCACGCGGCGACGCACCCGGCGGCGAAGCTGCTGCGCGATCCGGACGCCGCGGGCGAGCCCGGCGACGCGGCTTAACGGCTGCGCCGTTCAAGCCGACGTCGTCATCGCACGCCGAGCAACGTCGCAAGCTGACACTGAAAGCGAGTCGGTCAGCGCCCTGCTGCGCAGCGCGCTGGTCTTTACTGGTCCGGGGGTCAATCGCCCTGCGGGCGATTGAACATAACGCGGCGTTATGCAAACCGCCGGTCTGTCACAGCGCTTGCAATGCTGCCTTGGGCCAAGGGGTTGCTTGCAGGCAAGCGCTGCGCCAGCCCGGCGCTTCGCATAACACGCGTTCATGTCTTGCGCCCCCGGAAGAGCAAGAGCCGATCACCCAACGGTGCGTGTGGGCGCGTGTGCTGCGCACACCCACCCACGGCATGCCAGGCGCGTCCCGCGCCCGCGTCGGCCGGTGCGCGGGTTGCGCGTGGGCCGCGTCCGCGGCTTCGGCCAGGTCCCGGCCACGCGCTGGTCAGCAGGGAGGGAGTGAGAGGCCCCGGCCAACGCCGCTCCGGAAGGTGGACGGGCGCCGGGAGGCTACTTGGGAGAAAAACGTCACCGTCGGGGCGCTGCCCCGACACCCCGCTTCCTGTCCGGAGCGGCCGAACCTGCTTCCTGCTGACCATTGATCGGGTCGAAGCCGAGGATCGCCACCGGCTGAAGCCGAACCGGATAACCGGGACGCCGCGAAGTGCTTGCCGATCCGGAACCAGCGTCCTTGACGCGCCCGCGCTGCCGGCCGAAAGTCGCATCAAGGGCTTCGGCCAAACCATGGGAGGTGCTTCAAGGCGAGTTGGTGACTGCAGGCCGCATCGCATCAAGGGTTGATCGCAGCAACAGGCGGAACCCGCGGCGGGTCAGAGTGTTCAGCGCTATTACGATCCGGCCGTCGGGAGGTTCTTGTCGGTCGATCCGATGGCCGCGGACATGCAGAATGGCTGGAATTTCAACCGCTACAACTATGCCGCGAACAATCCGTATAGGTTCAAAGACCCTGACGGTCGAGTTATTGAAACGGTCTGGGACGCCGGCAATGTGGTGATGGGAGTTGTGAGCGCCTACGATAACTTCAGCAGTGGCAATACTGGTGATGGGTGGGTCGATGTGGCAGGTGTCGTTGTCGATGTCGCGGCGACGGTAGTCCCCTTTGTGCCCGGAGGTGCGGGAACGGCAATTAAGGCGGGGCGGGCTGCGGATCGCATTGCAGACACCTCACGTGCAGCGCGAAGAGAGGCTCAGCGTGAGGCTGGTGTGCCAACGAGTCGGCCAGCCACTTCACAGTCTGGAAAGGAAGGTCAGCGGCAATTGATCGTCGAGGGTGCGGATGGGAAACCGAAGGCCGTTACCCAGCATTCCGCTGATAAAGATCATGCGAATCCGCACTGGCATGCTGCTGACGCCAAGACCGACCCTGTAAGTGGAGAGGTGAGGACAAACAGGCACGGTCAGGCGAAGTATGAGTCAGGTGGTCCGGCGGTTGAGTACCGAGAGAAGAGGGATCCTTAGGTGAAAGTGCACCATCGACTGGAGCTAGTTCTGCGGGCCTGGGCTAGGGACTGTAAGGCGGCTGATGAGGAGGTTGTCTTTGAGGCTGCCGTTGAAGATCGCGAGACCTTGATCAACTTGCTCTCATCCCACGTCGCAGCGCTCTCTCGTGTTTGGCTTCTTCTGCGATCAGGCGAGAGGGGCGGAAGCGAGTTTATTCAAGATAGCGACTTGGTCTCGGTTCTTGCGGAGGCGTTTGATTGCTGTCAGATGATTTCGTTGGTGAACCCTTCCACGGGCGGGGGAACAACAATTGATGTTTCTGATGAAGGGGGTCGGCATCTAATCCTGCAGATCGCAGGTTGGGGAGATCTTATTGAGTTCACGAAGTCAGCTTCGAAGCATTTTCGGAAGGCACATTGGATTGGTAGAGATCCCGGCACTTCTGCGGATTTGAATTAGGCTGGACAATGGCGAATAGTTTTCGACTGTGGATTGGCGTCCACGAATTAAGATTGTCGTCCTGAGTTCGGATCTGAAGACGCGAAGGCCCGCATCGCTGCGGACCTTGTGCTTTGTGGGACTTCGTGACGCAGCGCTACTGATGCGCCGCGATTACCGAATCGAGCACCTGCGCGATAGCGCGCTGCTTGGCGAGCGGCAGCGATTCGATCAGCTCGAGCTGCTGGCGGATCTTCTTCTGCGGCCCGCGCTTCTTCGGCGCGGCCGTGGCCGGCGACGCGTCGTGCGCGACCAGCGCATCGAGCGTGGTCTCCAGGGTCTGCGCGATCAGCGGCAGCAGCGAGACCGGCACGCGCCGGCGCCCCTTCTCGAACGAGTTCATCGCCTGCTGGGAAATCCCCAGCCGCTCGGCCAGGTCGACCTGGGTGATGCCCTGGGCCTTGCGCTGGGCCGCGATGCGCTGGCCCAGGGCGATGAAGAAGGCGCGTTCGTCGTCGGAGATGGCCATGCCGTGGGGGGTGCGAGTGAGGAGTGTGCGCATACGGTAGGCCCGGTTT
>JAJLLM010000137.1:0-4927 GCA_033837965.1 Pseudazoarcus pumilus | reverse complement strand
CGACACCCCGCGCGACAGCAATCCGCAGGCGCTGTACGGCTACATCGTGCGCACGCTGGCCTCGCTCGGCCTGGCCTATGTGCATGTGGTCGAGGGTGAAACCGGTGGTGTGCGCGAGCCCGACGACCTCGCCAGACCCTTCGACTACGCGGCGCTGCGCGAGGAATTTCCTGGCGCGTGGATGGTGAACAACGGCTACGACCGTGCGCTGGCCATGCAGACCGTGGCCACCGGCGACGCCGATCTGGTGGCCTTCGGCGTGCCCTTCATCGCCAACCCGGATCTGGTGCGCCGGCTGCGCGAGGGGGCGCCGCTCAACACGCCGCGCCGGGAGCTGTTTTACGGCGGCGGTGCGGAGGGCTATATCGACTATCCGACGCTCGAGGATCGCGTCACCGGCTGAGCTTGCTGTCGGGAGCACCAGCGGCACGGCCCGTGCCGCTGGTGTATGCTGGGCCCCGTCATGCCGCTCTGATTGCGCCTAGCGCACCTGCAGTGGCAGCCCGCCGTCCCGCTCTGCCGATGTCCGATATTTCCCTGTCTTCCGCTTCTTCCGACCGCCTGCAGCTTGCCGTTTCGCGTTTCGAGCGTTGCTTTTCGCGCCTCGAACAGGCCAGTGGCGTGGGCAAGCCGGCGCTTGCCATCGAGGTCATAGACGCCGCCAGCCGCTTGCTGGCCTTGTCCGGTGGCGTCGAGGTGCTGGCCGAGTGCGCGGGGCGCCTGCAGGACGCAGGCGTGTTCGATGGCAGTGACTGGGCCGATCCGGGCAGCCTGCAGGCACAACTGATTCCCTCGACACTGCAGTTCGGCGAGGAGCGTACCGTGACGGTCGAGTGCCTGAGCCTGCTGCGCTGGCTGGCGCTGGCCGAGGGGCGCGCCCGCCACCCCGGCATTGCCTCGGAACAGGCCGTGCATTTCCTGCGCGAGGCGCTGGCGGTCAATCTGGATTACGTCTTCGAGCGCGCCACCGAGGCCGCACGCGAGCGCCGTACGGTGGCGGCACGTCAGGTCTTTGCCTTCATCGCGGAACGCATCGGCTACGACTCGATGCTCGAACAGCTCGTCGATGAGGTGTGGCGCATCCTGCGCCAGCGTCCGGTCAAGGTCGATGGCGCGAAGACCATGATCACCAAACTGGCCGTCGTGCTGGCCGACCCCGAAACCGACGTGCACAGCCTGCGCGGCGCAGACCGACTGACCAGCGCGCTGTTCGGCCCGACCCAGGCGACGCAATACGATCCGGGCCTGGAGGCCTACCGCGAGGCGCTGTCGCACATGGACGCGCAGACGCTCAAGCAGGAGGCCGGCGGCTTTGCGCGCTCGATGGCCGATACCGGCCTGGTGTCGGTCTATCACGCTGCACTGGTGCGCTGGCTGCTCGAACAGCAGCCGGATCTGTTGCCGACCGCGCTGGGCCTGAGCGCGACCGGCACCGACACCTTCCTGACCTATGTCGAGCTGATCCGCGCGTTGATCGACGAAGCCGTGCATCCCGAGACCTGTCAGGCCATCTACGGCCTGTCCTGCCTGCTCGAGCGCGGCATCCTGTTCTCGCCGCCGGTCGCGCCGGCGCTGTGGCGGCAGATCCGCCTGCCGCTGCATGCCAAGACGGCCGCGCTGATTGCCGGCGTGTTCGGCACGGCGGTGGCGCCCAAGGTGCATCTGCTGGCCGGCCTGCTCAATGTGCTGGGCCAGCCCTTCGGCGTCGGCCAGGGGCACAACCCGACTTGCCAGAGCGCCCGCGCGATCTCGATGTGGGCCTACAACGACCCGGACTACCTCATGCAGCTGCTTGCCTGGGCGGCGCGTGATGACGCGATCACCATGCACTTCGAGGGTTCTCCGCTGAACTCCTCGGAGCTGCCGGCCGGGCTGGTGGATGCGATGCACCTCGATCTGGACGCGGTGTCGCTGGTGCTGGTGCCGCATCTGGACCGCATCTATCTCGGCATGGGGCGGCTGGCGGCGGCGCGCGCCGAAGACCCGCACAAGTGGATCAACCCCGAGTTTCACGGCTGGTGGGTGGGGCGCGGCTTCGCCATCGCAGTGGATGTGGCCAGCGGCCGGCTGGCCGACTACGAGCACTTCGTGCGCAGCTTTCACGCGTCCTATCATCCTTTCTACAACGGCAACCAGCCGCAGATCCACCTGCAGCCAGCCGGCGTGGCGGTGACCGATTCGGCCGGGCGTTTTGTCGGCTGGCACGCCATCACGCTGATCCGCAGCGCGCTCGACATGCGCGGCGAGATGCGCGCCTATTTCTACAACCCCAACAATGACGGCGGGCAGGACTGGGGCTGTGGCGTGGTGGTGTCGACCGAGGGCAATGGCGAGTACTTCGGTGAGTCGTCGCTGCCGTTCGCGCAACTGGCTTCGCGCCTGTACATCTTTCACTACGATCTGCTCGAGCCGGGGGACGCCGACAGCGTGCCGGCCGAGACCGTGGCCGAGGTGCGGCGCATGGCCGAAGAGAGCTGGGCGCGTGACCGCATCGAGCCCGCTGCCGAAGCGCTGCAGGCCGCCGCGCCGGTTTCGCCACGCGCGTCCTGAGCCGGCGCTCGGTTGACGGGGGTGGCGGGGCCGGGCATTTTAAAAAGCCCGAGCAAGCGGGTTTGACGCAAGCAGCGTCGGGCGCGCTTTCCCAAGCATCAAGAGGCCGGCTGCTGCCGGCGTCCATATTCCGGCTCCGGCCGGTCTGCGCTGTATCCGGTTGCGGCAGCCATTGCCCGCCTGACCGAATCCCTTCGTCGTCCGCCACGAGCGGTCCGACGACAACCTGCATCCACACCGATGCAT
The DNA here is from genome assembly GCA_033837965.1 of Pseudazoarcus pumilus. Classification (GTDB taxonomy): domain Bacteria; phylum Pseudomonadota; class Gammaproteobacteria; order Burkholderiales; family Rhodocyclaceae; genus Pseudazoarcus; species Pseudazoarcus pumilus_A. Next base: position 2,131 of record JAJLLM010000137.1, on the reverse strand, counting down.
TCGCAGGCATGCGGCGAACACGGGCCAGGCGCCCCTCTGCGCCATGCGTGCCGCGACGAAACGACAAGGAAGCACGCCATGCAAAAGAATCCCGAGAAAGGCTATGTGGCCCTGCTGGGCTGGAGTCTCAACGCCGTCGACGCGCTCGAGCGTTTCGACCGCCGCTACGTCGTCGTCGCGCCGCCATGGGCCGAGGCGTACTGCACCCAGCATGAGATTCCCTACGTTTCCTGGGATTTCGAGCGCATTAACGACCGCTCCATGGAAATCGCGCAGAAGCTCAAGGACATGGGCGTGGACGTGGCCATCCCGCTGTTCGAGGAAACCGTGGAGTGGGCCGGCGCGATCAACTCGGTGCTGATGAACAATCCGCGCCTGTTCGGCCAGTCCATCCTGTTCCGCGACAAGGCGTTGATGAAGCGTCGCGCGCAGCTTGGCGGCATCCGCGTGGGTATTTTCGAGGAGGCGCATGACAAGAGCGACGTGATCCGCTTCCTCAAGCGCGTGAACCAGACCCTGCTCAAGCTCGACGGTGACCCCAACGACCCGATCCACCTCAAGGCCTTTGACAAGGCCGGTTGCCTGGGTCACCGTGTGATCCGCACGCCGGACGAGATCGATGCGATCCCCGACGAGGAATTCCCGGTGCTGATGGAAAGCCATCTCGATGGCTGGGAGTTTGCGGTCGAGGCCTGGGTGCACAAGGGCAAGATCATGTTCCTCAACCTCTCCGAGTACGTGACGCTGGGCTACTCGGTGTTCGTGCCGGGTACGCCCGAGCTGGAGAAACTGCGCCCGCTGGTGGAGAAACAGATCGAGAAGCTGATCAAGACCTTCGATATCGATTTCGGCTTCATCCACCCGGAGTACTTCGTCACCAGCGACAACGAGATGTATCTGGGCGAGGTGGCCTACCGCCCGCCGGGCTTCAAGGTCTTCGAACTGCTCGAGCGAGCCTACGGCTTCAACGCTTATCAGGGCTTGGTGCTGGCCTTCGACCCGAAGACCACCGACGAGGAGATCAAGGCCTTCTTCCCGCGCGAAGTGGTCGATGCCAAGGGCCATGCCGGCTGCTTCGGCGTGTACCCGCGCCGCCGTGTGGTGAGCAAGCTTGAGATCCCGGCCGAGACCGAAGAGCACCCGTACTTCGAGTCACACGAGCTGACGCCGCCGCTGGAGGAAATCGTCACCAAACGCACGGCTTTCGGCACGCACTGGGGGCTGGTGTACTTCTTCGGGCCGGACGCTTACGAGATGCGCGATCTGCTGAAGAAACAGGAGTCGCTCGACTTCTACGTCTGATCGCCGGCCGGATGGCTGGCATGTCACCCGGCCGGCGCAAGTGTGGCGGCAACTGTCATTGTTGTAGGATTCGTCCGACAGGCGCGGTCCCCTGACATGGCATAAAGCCCGGTCGCCGCGTCCGCTGACTGGACGAGCATGAATCCTTCCGCATTCGCTCCGCGTGCACGGGCGGGCCTCCGGGCCGCGCCGATGGCCTGTCGCAAGGCATGCTGAGCCACATTTTCCTGCTGTCTGCGCAGTACGATCCGGCCAGCGTGCTGCCGGCCCATCATTCCCACTGGCTGGTCGTGCTTTCGCTGTTGATCGCGGTGGCGGCTTCCTGCATGGCGCTGCAGGTCGGCGGACTGGCGCGTCGCACGCCGGCCGGCTTCCATCGTAATTTCGCGGTCTTCTCGGGCGCGGCTGCCCTCGGCGGCGGCATCTGGGCCATGCACTTCGTCGGCATGCTGGCGATGGATGCAGGCCTTGCCGTGCACTACGCGCCGGATGTCACCGCGCTGTCACTGCTGCCAGCCTTCTTTGCCTCGTGGATTGCGCTGCGCATGTTCGCGCGCGGGGGTGTCACCCGGCGTGAGCTGATCATCGGTGGCGTGTGCGTCGGTGTGGGCATCGGCGCGATGCACTACACCGGCATGGCGGCGATGCGCATGGAGGCCGCTCTACGGCTCGATCCGTGGTGGTTCCTGGCCTCGCTGGTGGTGGCGGTGGTGATGGCCATCCTCGCGCTGTGGATCCGCTTCGGCATTCTCGATCGGACTTCGGCGACGGAATGGCAGGCGGTGTTGGGCGGCGGTACGGTGATGGGCCTGGCAATTGCGTCCATGCA
>JAJLLM010000136.1:0-8363 GCA_033837965.1 Pseudazoarcus pumilus | reverse complement strand
TGAGCATGCCGGTGGCGAAGACCGCGTCTGGCCGCGTCTCGCGGCTGCCATCTCGCAGGCGCTGGTGGTGCTTGATGAAGGTGATCGCGTGCAGGCCCTCAACGCCCCGGCGCGCGCGGCGCTGGGTCTGGCCGGCGATGCAGTCGGTCGGCGTCTGGATGAACTCGTCGAGGTGCGTTGGCCGGAGGCGCATGAGGCACCGCAGGCGCAATTGGCCGGGCGCAGCGCGCGCGTGCTGCCCGGTCCGCGCAGCGGCTGGCGTCTGTTGCTGGTCGAGACGGGCGAGGAGGCTGCGCCATCGGTCAGGCCGACTTTGCCGTTCGAGCCGGAATTCGAGCCCGTCGTGGATGTGCGCAGTGGCGCGCATCTGGGCACTGCGCTCGTGGTGGCGTCGCCCGCGCAGCGTCTGGATGCCGAGGCCGCGGCGGCGTACGACGCACGCGTGTTGCAGTGCGCCTTTGAGCAGATCGCCAAGGGGTGTTTCGGGCCTGTCTGCGTCACCCTGCGCAGCCTGCCTGATGCGGCCATGGTGGCGCGGCTGAGGGCCGAGCTGGCGCGCAGCGCGGTGCCGGCCACCCTGCTGGAACTGGGCTTCGATGCGGTTGCCGTGGCTCAGGCCGGTGACGAAGGCGATAGCGCGCTCGACGCGCTGCGCGCAATGGGTGTGCGCACCGCGCTCGATGACGTCGGTACCGCACCGTGCGCACTGGCTCCGCTGGCGGCCGGGCGCATTGATGTCCTGCGCGTGTCGGAAGGGCTGGTGCGTGCGCTGGCGCACGAGGAATACGCCGAGGCACTGATCGAAGCCGTGGCCGGGCTGGCGGAACGTTTCCGCGTAGAGGTCCGGGTGTGCGGCATCCGTACGGCAGCGGAGAGTGATTTTCTGGCGGCGCTCGGTTGCCCGCTGCAGCAGGGCGTGCTGTTCGATCAGTAGTCGAGCAGCGTCCTGCAGTCTTCCGCTCGTCCGGTCTGCCGGCTGAATTCGGCCAGACGCTGGTTCACGAACTGGTCCGGAATCTTCTCGTCGGCACAGTACTCGCGCAGCAGCATGGCCTGCGTGGCGTGCTGTACCTCGCGCACGGTCTGCGCAATCGCCGGCATGGGGTAGCGGTAGGGTTTGTCGCCGGCCTTGCGTGCGTCGGGCAGGGGGTCGTCGGCCGGTGCCGGGTCGGGCGTCTGCGCGATCCCGCAGGGGGCGAGCAGTACCACGGCGAGCAGCAGGGAAAGACGTGCGGTGTTCATGCGGGAATTAACGGCAGACATCGGCAACACCTGAATCATCGAACACGCCCCGCACAAAAACAAACGGCGCACCCATGGGTGCGCCGTTTCCTTGTCAGGCCGGGGCGAGGATCAGCCCAGCGCCTTGATCTGTGTCGTGATCTCGGCCACGGCTTCCTGCGCGCTGCCGTACAGCATGTTGCAGTTCTCCTTGAAGAACAGCGCGTTCTCGATGCCCGAGTAGCCCGCGCCACGGCCACGCTTGATGACGATCACGTCGCGCGCCATGTCGGCGTTGAGAATCGGCATGCCGTAGATCGGGCTGGTCTTGTCGGTGCGTGCGACCGGGTTCACCACGTCGTTGGCACCGATCACCAGCGCCACGTCGGCCTGAGCGAACTCGTCGTTGATCTCGTCCAGATCGAAGATCTTGTCGTAGGGCACACCGGCTTCGGCCAGCAGCACGTTCATGTGGCCCGGCATGCGGCCCGCCACCGGGTGGATGGCGAACTTCACTTCCACGCCGGCCTCTTCGAGCAGCTTGGACATTTCCCAGACCTTGTGCTGCGCGCCGGCCACCGCCATGCCGTAACCCGGCACGATGATGACCTTGCCGCCGAAGCGCATCAGCGAAGCCGCGTCCATGGCCGAGACTTCGCGCATGGTGCCCTGCGGGCCTTCCGCGCCTTCCGCTGCGGCGCCGGTGAGCGGCGTGAAGATGATGTTGCGGATCGGGCGGTTCATGGCCTTGGCCATCAGCTGCGTCAGCAGCATGCCCGAGGCGCCCACCACGATACCGGCCACGATCAGCGCCGGAATGCCGAGCACGAAGCCCTTGAAGCCCACGGCCAGGCCGGTGAAGGCGTTCAGCAGCGAGATCACCACCGGCATGTCGGCGCCGCCGATCGGTAGCACCAGCACCACGCCCAGCGCCAGCGCCAGCACGAAGAACAGGAACACGCCGAACAGCGAAGGATCATCGGAATAACCGATGGTCAGGCCCAGGCCGAAGGTGAACAGCGTCAGGAAGAAGTTGATGGTGTTCTGCTGCGGCAGACGGATGGCCTTGTTCATCAGGCCCTGCAGCTTGGCAAACGCCACGCAGGAACCGGAGAACGCCACCGAGCCGATGATGGCGCCGAGCACCATCAGCGTGGACACCATGGCCGAATGCTCGACGCCGCGGATCAGTTCGATCGCCGCGATGCCGGCGGCCGCGCCGCCGCCCATGCCGTTGTAGATGGCGACCATCTGCGGCATGTCGGTCATCTTGACGATCTTGCCCGACCACCAGGCCGCGCTGCCGCCGATGACGATGGCGAGCACCATCAGGCCGATGTTCTGCAGGCCCGGAATGAAGAAGGTCACGACGGTGGCCGCGATCATCGCGAAGCCGGCCCAGACGATGCCGCGACGCGCGGTGACCGGCGAACTCATGGCCTTCAGGCCGATGATGAACACGACGGCGACCACGAAGTACGCCATGCTGACAAACCAGTTGGAAGTCATTTGGCGCCCCCTTCCTTCTTCTTCTCGCCGACCTTGAACATGCCGAGCATGCGTTCGGTCACGATGTAGCCGCCGGCGGCGTTGGCCGCGCCCAGCAGCACGGCGAAGAAGCCGATGGCCAGTTGCAGCGGGTCTTCGGGGTTGGCGTGGCCGAGCGCGATCATGGCGCCGACCAGCACGACGCCGTGCACGAAGTTCGAGCCCGACATCAGCGGGGTGTGCAGGATCACCGGCACACGCGAGATCACCTCGTAGCCCGTGAAGGCCGCGAGCATGAAGACATACAGAGCGGTAAAGCCGTCCATTCCGTTGCTTCCTTATTCTGCGTTCTGGATGCCGAGTGCGTCGCGCACGCCGGCATGGCGGACCGCCCCCTCATGGACCAGGCAGGCACCGCTCATGACTTCGTCTTCCCAGTCGAGCGACAGCGTGCCGTCCTTGATGAACGGGCTGATGAAGTTGAAGAGGTTCTTGGCGAACATCTCCGAAGCATGCACCGGCATGCGGCTGGCGATGTTGGTCGGGCCGACGATGAGCACGCCGCCGACTTTCACTTCCTTGCCGGCCTCGGTGCCTTCGACGTTGCCGCCGCCTTCTGCCGCGAGGTCGACCACCACTGCGCCGTCCTTCATGCCTGCCACCATTTCCTTGCTGACGATGACCGGCGCCTTGCGGCCCGGCACGGCAGCGGTGGTGATCAGCACGTCGCACTGGGCGATGGCGCGACCGAGCTTCTCGGCCTGCTGTGCTTTCTCTTCAGCGGTCAGTTCGCGGGCGTAGCCGCCTTCACCGACGGCATTGACACCGGTGTCGACGAACTTGGCGCCGAGCGATTCGATCTGCTCGCGGGTTTCCGGACGCACGTCATAGCCCTCGACCATGGCGCCCAGACGGCGCGCCGTGGCGATGGCCTGCAGGCCGGCCACGCCGGCACCGATGACCAGCACGCGCGCCGGACGGATCGAACCGGCGGCGTAGGTCAGCATGGGGAAGAACTTGGGGCTGTGGTTGGCCGCGATCAGCGCGCATTCGTAGCCGGCCACCGAGGCCTGCGAGGACAGGATGTCCATGCTCTGCGCACGCGAAATGCGCGGCAGCAGTTCGAGCGCGAAGGCCGTGCCACCATGCTTGGCATAGGCCTGCACGCGCTTGGCGTCGGCCCACGGCGACAGCATGCCGAGCAGCACCGCGCCGGACTTCATCTTGTTGACCAGCTTGGTGGCCGGCGGCTGCACGCACAGCACCACGTCCGCCTGCGCATAGACTTCCTCGGCGCTGTCGACGAAATCGACATCGCCCAGGGCTTCGTCGGGATAGTGCGCCTGCACGCCTGCGCCACGCTGGACGAGGACGCGCGCGCCGAGGCCCGCATATTTCTTGACCACATCAGGCACCACGGGGATACGCCGCTCCCCGGAAACTGCCTCTGCAGCCACGCCGATTACCAGTGGCATCCGAGATTCTCCATCAGGTCATTCGTTCGAATTGTTGATCCCGCCGCCGCAATCCATTGTGTGGCGGGTTCCCGGTCGCAAACGGGCCGGCCGTTTCGGCGGCGTGCAGACGTAATCCGGGCAAGACAGGACCCGGCATGATACCGATTACACCCCCGCCGTAACAAGTTTCGCGGCAGCGTGCCGCGCCCGTTCAGGCGCGCAGTCGTTCGTCCACGTACTCGATCCAGTGGCGCACCGGCACGCTGCTGGCCGGTTCCAGATGCGTCAGGCAGCCGATGTTGGCCGAGGCGATGGCGGTCGGCGCATGCTCGGTCAGCGCGGCCAGCTTGTTGTCGCGCAAGCGCTGCGACAACTCCGGTTGCAGCAGCGAATAGGTGCCGGCCGAGCCGCAGCACAGGTGGCTGTCGCGTACCGGCACCAGTTCAAAACCGGCGGCGCTCAGGATGGATTCGATGACGCCGCGGATCTGCTGGCCGTGCTGCAGCGTGCACGGCGCATGGAAGGCCAGCCTGCCGGCGCTGCCGCGCTTGCCCAGCACCTGCACCAGCACCTCATGCTCGGCGGCCACGATCTCGCCGATGTCCCGGGTCAGTGCGGAAATGCGCTCGGCCTTCTCGGCGTAGGCCGGGTCGTCGGCCAGCAGGTGGCCGTAGTCGCGCACCTGCACGCCGCAGCCGGAGGCGGTCATCACGATGGCTTCGATCTCGCCACGCGCGACGGCCGGCCACCACGCGTCGATGTTGCGGCGGGCGTCGGCCTTCGCGCCGTCATGGTCGTCCAGATGCTGACGCAGTGCGCCGCAGCAGCCTGCGCCGGCCTGTTCCACCATCGAGATGCCGATGGCGTCCAGCACGCGTGCGGCGGCCGCGTTGATCGAGGGTGCCATCGCCGGTTGTACGCAGCCGGCCAGCGCGATCACGCGGCGGGTGTGGCGCGGCGCCGGCCAGGCGCCGGCCGGGCGAACGTCGGGGACCTTCTCCTTGAGCGCTGCAGGCAGCACGCCCCGCACCATGCGGCCGGCCTTCATGGCGGCGCCGAACAGTGCCGTGCGCGGTACGAATTCCTTGAGCGCCCAGCGCATCAGGCGGTCGCGTCCGGTGCGCGGCACGCGCTGCGACACCACGTGACGGCCGATGTCCACCAGCCGGCCGTACTCGACGCCCGACGGGCAGGTGGTTTCGCAGGCGCGGCAGGTCAGGCAGCGGTCGAGGTGTTGCTGGGTGCGCGTGGTCGGTTCGGCGCCTTCGAGCACCTGCTTGATAAGGTAGATGCGTCCGCGCGGCCCGTCCAGTTCGTCGCCGAGCAACTGATAGGTCGGGCAGGTGGCGGTACAGAAGCCGCAGTGCACGCACTTGCGCAGGATGGTGTCGGCCTCCTGGCCTTCGCGCGTGTCGCGGATGAAATCGGCAAGCTGGGTCTGCATGATCAGATTCCGTCGTAGAAGCGGCCGGGGTTGAAGATGCCGGCCGGGTCGAAGCCGGCCTTCAGGCGGCGGTGGATGTCCATCAGGGCGGGCGCGGGCTGCTGGAAGACTTCGCCGCTGCGGTCGCCGCCGCGGAACAGCGTGGCGTGGCCGCCCAGTGCCGTGGCAACGGCGCGCAATGCGGCGGGGTCGGCGCTGGAGCGCAGCCAGCGCTGACCGCCGCCCCATTCAACCAGTTGTGCACCGTCCAGCGTCAGCGGCGGGGTGGTGGTGGGCAGCGCGAAGCGCCACAGCGGCGCGTCGCCTTCGCTGAAGAAGGTGTGGCGCTGCTCGCGCAGGTCGGCCCAGTGGGCGCTTGCGGCGTCGTCCGCCACGCGTGTGCCTCCGAGCTGCTTGAGCGCCGCTTCAACGGCCGCCCGCGCGCCCGAAAGGCGCACATGCAGCACGTTGCCGTGCCAGCTGGTGGCGGACACCGGCAGCGGTTCGGCACCCCATTCGTTCATCTTGGCCAGCGCCGTGGCCTGGTCGCAGTCCAGCCTCAGGGTGGTCTCCATGACCGGACGCGGCAGCACCTTGAGCGAGACTTCGAGGATCAGCCCCAGCGTGCCCAGACTGCCGGCCATCAGGCGTGAGGCGTCGAAGCCGGCGACGTTCTTCATGACCTGGCCGCCGAACGAGAGCACGTCGCCGCGTCCGTCCATGACCTTCATGCCCAGCACGAAGTCGCGCAAGCTGCCGACGGCCAGCCGGCGCGGGCCGGACAGGCCGCAGGCTACGGTGCCGCCCACCGTGGCGCCCTCGCCGAAATGCGGTGGCTCGAAGGCCAGCCACTGGTTCTGCTCAGCCAGCGTGGCCTGAAGTTCGGCCAGCGGCGTGCCGGCGCGCACCGTGATCACCAGTTCGGTCGGTTCGTAGCTGACGATGCCGCGGTGGTAGCGGGTGTCGAAGACCTCACCCGCGGGCTGGCGGCCGTAGAAGTCCTTGGTTCCGCCGCCACGCAACTGCAGCGGTCGGCGGGCGGTGGTGGCTGCGCGGATGGTGTTGCGCCACTGTTCGAGGATGTCGCTCATGGTTGATTCCTGTCGTTCGGCCGCTTCGTGATGTGGCGCAGCGCGGCCCACGCGCCGATCAGCGCGAGTACCGGTCCGCCGACCAGCAGCAGTTGAAGCAGGCCCTTGTCCATCAGAAGCGGGGCAGGTCCGGGTGGGGCAGTTGCCCGTTCTGTACGTGCAGCTTGCCGTACTCGGCACAGCGGTTCAGTGTCGGGATGGCCTTGCCGGGGTTGAGCAGGCCGGCCGGGTCGAAGGCCGCCTTGATGCGGAAGAAGGCGTCCAGTGTGGGCCGGTCGAACTGGCTGCACATCTGGTTGATCTTCTCCACGCCGATGCCGTGTTCGCCGGTGACGGTGCCGCCCAGCGCGATCGACAGTTCGAGGATCTCCACGCCGAATTCCTCGGCGCGGTGCAGTTCGCCCTCGGTGTTGGCGTCGAACATGATCAGCGGGTGCAGGTTGCCGTCGCCGGCGTGGAACACGTTGAGGCAGCCCAGGCCGTATTTCTTCTCCATGCCGGCGATGGCTTCGAGCATCTCGCCGAGGCGCCTGCGCGGAATGGTGCCGTCCATGCAGTAGTAATCGGGCGATAGCCGGCCGGCAGCGGGGAAGGCGGCCTTGCGGCCGGCCCAGAAGCGCAGGCGCTCGGCTTCGTCGCGCGACACACGAATCTCGGTGGCGCCGGCTGCCTGCAGCACTTCGCGCATGCGCACTATCTCTTCGGCCACCTCTTCCGGCGTGCCGTCCGACTCGCACAGCAGGATGCCCTTGGCGTCGAGCGGGTAACCGGCGTGCACGAACTCCTCGACGGCGATGGTGGTGGGCTGGTCCATCATCTCCAGCCCGGCCGGAATGATGCCGGCCGCAATCACTGCCGCCACCGCGTCGCCGGCCTTTTTCACATCGTCGAAGGCGGCCAGCACGCACTGCGCGAGCTGCGGTTTGGGTGTGAGCTTGACGGTGACTTCGGTGACCACGGCGAGCAGGCCTTCCGAGCCGATCATCGCGGCGAGCAGGTCGTAGCCCGGCGCGTCGGGCGCACAGGAGCCGAACTCGACCACTTCGCCGTCCATCGTCACGCCGCGCACGCGCAGCACGTTGTGCACGGTCAGGCCGTACTTCAGGCAATGCACGCCGCCGGAGTTTTCGGCCACGTTGCCGCCGATGGAACAGGCGATCTGCGAGGACGGATCGGGCGCGTAATACAGGCCGCAGGGCGCGGTGGCTTCCGAAATGGCCAGGTTGCGCACGCCCGGCTGTACCACCGCCGTGCGGGCGAGGCGGTCGATGGACACGATGCGGTTGAATTTGGCGAGTGACAGCAGCACGCCATGCGCGTGCGGCAGCGCGCCGCCCGACAGGCCGGTGCCGGCGCCCCGCGCCACCACCGGCACGCCTAGCGATTTGCAGGCGCGCAGGATGGCGACCACCTGTTCCTCCGTCGAGGGCAGGGCCACCGCCAGCGGCAGCCGGCGGTAAGCCGACAGACCGTCGCATTCGTAGGGGCGGATGTCTTCGGTCTCGTACATCAGCGCGCCGGGCGGCAGGATGGCGCTCAGCGTCTCGATCACGCGCGCCCGGTCGACGCCCGCGAAATCGGGCTCGGCCAGCGCCATGGCCGGCGCGTCCAGTGTGGTGTTCATGTGTGTTCCCCCTCGTCGAGCGCGCGCCAGCGCGCCGTGTTCAGTCCCAGACGCCGGGC
>JAJLLM010000135.1:0-7795 GCA_033837965.1 Pseudazoarcus pumilus | reverse complement strand
TCGGCCATGGCGACCTGGCGCTGCGCCTCGCGCTGCGTGTCGAGCTGGGATTCGGCGTGGGTGGTATCGACGGCGGTGATGACGCCATCGCAGCGGAAACGCGCCGCGATGAAGGGCTTTTCCATCAGGGTGTGCACCACCGGCGCGGGGTCGGCCAGCCCGGTGGTTTCGATGAGCACCCGATCGACGCGGATCTCGTGCCGTGCGGCGCGCTTGAACAGGCTCTTGAGGGCACGCACCAGATCGCCCTGCACGCTGCAGCACAGGCAACCGCCGTCGAGCACGAGCAGGGTCTCGTCGATCTTGTCGACGAGGTGGTGATCCACCGCCACATCGCCGAACTCGTTGATGAGCACGGCAGTGCCAGCCAGCTCGGGCGTGCCTAGGGCGTGGTTGAGCAGGGTGGTCTTGCCGGCGCCGAGAAAGCCCGTGAGGACGACGACCGGAATGCGGCGCTCGTCCGTCACGACAGCGGTCTGAGGCGTACTCAGGCCTTCTTCGAGACGCGCTCGAGCGCCTCGTGGCGCTCCTGCGCCTCCAGGCTCAGCGACGCAGTCGGGCGGGCCAGCAGGCGCGGGATGCCGATGGGCTCACCGGTTTCGTCGCACCAGCCATAGCTGCCGTCGTCGATGCGGCGCAGGGACTGCTCGATCTTCTTCAGCAGCTTGCGCTCGCGGTCACGCACGCGCAGTTCGAGGGCGTGCTCTTCCTCGACCGTGGCGCGGTCGGTCCAGTCCGCGGCGACTTCGTTTTCCTGCTGCAGGTGCTGCGTGGTCTCGCGTGCGGCGTCCACCAGCGCCTGACGTTCGGCGAGCAGCAAGGCGCGGAAAAACTCCAGCTGCGCGTCGGACATGTATTCGTCTTCCGGGGCTGCCAGCAGCTCTTCCTTGGTCAGCAGGCGTGCAGCGTCATTCTGGATCGCATTCATGTTCACTTTCCCTGGTGCTTGTCCGACTGTGCGGACGACTGCCAAAAACCTTCCGGCGGGGGACAATACACCAAGCGGCAGGGATGCAACAGCCCGAAGGGCGCGCGCCGGCCGTGACGGGCTATGATGTGCACGCCCATGAGCCAACACCACCACTCCGCTTCCTGCTGTGACGAACTGACGCTGGACGATGCTGCCGAGCGCTGCCGCGCACGCGGCGCCAGCCTCACGCCGATCCGCCGTGCCGTGCTGGGCCTGTTGCTGGACGAACCCGGCGGCATCAAGGCCTATGACCTGCTCGACCGCATGAAGGAAATTCACCGCTCGGCCACGCCGCCGACGGTGTATCGCGCACTGGATTTCCTGATCGAACAGGGGCTGGCCCACCGCATCGCACGCACCAACCAGTTCGTCGCCTGCCACCACGAGGGGCACGACAAGGCCGTGCTGTTCCTGGTCTGCCCGAGCTGCGGCACCATCACCGAACTGCACGACGACGCCGCGCTGGCGGGCCTGATGAAAGGCCTGAAGGCCGCCGGCCACACGCTGGCCAGCCCGGAGATCGAACTCAGCGCGACCTGCGGCAGCTGCAAGGCCGCACAGCGCGCTCCGGCCTGAGCCTCACTACACGCGGAAGCTGCCCACCGACGCCTGCAGGCGTGTCGCCAGCGCGCGCAGAGCCTCCGCGTCATGGCGCACGGCGTGTACCGCGCTGGTGTTCTCTTCGTTCATCTGCGCCACCTGCTGCACGCTGCGCGCAATGTTGTCGCTGGCAGAACTCTGCTCCTTGAGCGCCATCGAGATCTCGCCAATGGCACCCACCACGCTGTGGGCGGCCTCCAGGATGCGCTCCATGCTGTCACCCGCGACCGTGGCCTTCTCCACGCAGGCGCTTGCGCGCGTCGCCCCGGCGTCGATCCCCGCAACAGCCTGCTCGGTCTCGTGCTGGATGCGCTCGATCATCTCGCTGATCTCCTTGGTCGACACGCTGGTACGTTCGGCCAGCTTGCGCACTTCGTCGGCGACCACCGCAAAGCCGCGGCCGCTCTCGCCCGCCCCGGCGGCCTCGATGGCGGCATTGAGGGCGAGCAGATTGGTCTGACTGGCCACGTCGCCGATCACGCCGACGATGCGCGAAATCTGCTCGGAAGCCTCGCCCAGCGCGCGAATCACCTCTGCGGTGGCATTCACCGAACTGGCCGTGGCCTGCATCTCGGCCACCGCCGCTCCGACCACGCTGCGCCCATCCCCGGCCAGGCCGCTGGCGTTGCCCGCCATTTCGCTGGCCACGCCGGCATTGTCCGACACGTGGCCGATGCTGACCGTGATCTCCTGCAGGGTCGCGGCAATCGAAGAGGTCGCCTCGTTCTGCCGCTCGACGCCATCCGATACCTCCCCGGATACCTCCACCAGCTTGTCGGCTGCCGAGGCCAGCGAAGTGGCACCGGCATTGATGTCGCGCACGATCTCACGCAGCCGCGTCTGCATGCCGCGGATGGCCGCCATCATGCTGTGCGCGTCCCCGTCGCGCAGTTCGATGCTGCTCACCAGGTCGCCCTCGGCGATGCGGTTGGCCGCCGCAATGGCCTGGTCCGGCTCTCCACCGAGCGGGCGCAGCACCAGACGACGCAGCAGCCACACCAGCATGCCGATGAGCAGCGCACAGGCGGCCACGCCCACCAGGACGATGGTGATGCTGCGCCCCCGGCTGATGGCGGTGACTTCGTCATCGGGGTAGGCCGTGACGATCTGGAAGCCCCACTGCGTGAACGGACGCGACGTGACCACCCAGCCGGCCTGGTCGGCCAGCACGGCCTGGATGCGCTCGGCGTCGACGTGCTCCGAGTGGAAGCGCAGCTTGCCGGTCTGGTCGAGCAGCGCCATGAAGCCGCTGTCGAGCAGACGGATGCCGCGGATGGTGCGGTCAAGCGTCTCCATGTCGACCTTGTAGCCGACATACCAGATACCGATCACCGCGCCGCTGGCATCGCGGATCGGCTCATAGCCGGTGAGGAAGGGGTTGCCGAGGATGTCGACCAGACCGTAGAAGGCCCGGCCGTCGCGAATGGCGGCGATCGCGCGGCCCTTGGGATCGAGCACCGTGCCGATGGCGCGCTCGCCCTGACGCATGACGTTGGTCGATACGCGGACGAAGTCAGAACCCTCTGCGGAAAACAGGGTGGCCGTGCCGCCGACAACGGACACGACGTCGTCGACCAGCTCGAACCGGTTGGCTTGCGGCGTATCCCCGAGCAACAGATCGGGCACCGTGCGCTCACGCACGCTGACCGGATCGCCGAGCGCTGCCGGGCCAAGGGCGGTGCCGCGATGGATGAGCAGGCGCATGGCGCTGCGCGTCTGCTCCATCACCAGCGCATCGGTGACGCCCAGCGTATCCCCGACCTGCGCGGAGACCTGCGCTGCGGCTTCCCCGATCTCGGAGCGGATGCGCCGGTCCTCGAAGATGGAGAACAGCAAGGCCCCGCCGAGCACGACCACCACGACGAAGATCGAAACCGGCGCGACAAAGCGCGTCTGCAGACTGGCTTGGGACATCCGCTCACCTCCAGCAACGTATCGCGGAGTGCATCGCCCGGACATTCAACACAGGTAGACGGCGATGAACCGCAGATCCCGGGTCTGAGACCCGGGGCAATACCCGCACAGGAATGGATTACGGCGAGAGTATGCGCCGACTTGAGCCGCCAGCTCAGCGCAGCGAGGACTGTTCCATCTGGATGAACACGTTGTAGGCGTTGAGACGGTTGGCTTCGCGGAAAGCCGGAAGCTTCTCCCACGCGCTCCAGTCGATGCCGGCATAGGCTTCGTCGAAGGATTTCATCTCCTCCACCGCCTTGCCCAGCTCGGTGCGCAGGAAACGCAGGTAGTCGCGCGTCATCACCAGGTCGGCCTGCGGATTCTTCGACACCGGGCCGTGTCCCGGCACCAGCACCTTGGCGTCGATCTCGAGCAGATGCTCCAGCGCCTTCAGCCATTCACGCGTGTTGGCGTTGCCGACGAAGGGCACGCGGCCGCGGAACAGCAGGTCGCCGGCAAACACGACTTCGTCCTCCACCACCTGCAGCACCACGTCGTCGGGCGAATGGGTGGGGCCGACGTAGATCACGCGCAGGGTCACGCCGCCCAGCGAGAACTGCGCGCCACCGTCGTCGAGCCAGCGGTCGGCCGGGGTCAGCACGGTCTTCTCGTCCACGAAGGGGAACAGGTCGGCGCGGCGCTGCTGCAGGCGGGCCTGCGCCTCGTCGGACTCCAGGATGGCCTGCCCGGCCTGGTGCGCCCAGATCTCGATGCCACGTTCCTTGAAGGCCTGCAGACCGTAGTAGTGGTCGGCGTGGTAGTGGCTGACCACGACCACGCGGATGGGCTTGTCGGTGATCTTGCCGATCTCGGCGATGAGCTGCTCACCGAGCACCGGCGTGCCGAGGGCATCGAGCACCACCACGCCCTCGTCGGTGACGACGAAGCCGGCGTTGGACATGAAGCCCTCGTTGGCCGCCGAGGCCATGCCGGCCTTGCCCAGCACATACCAGGTGTGCGGGGCGACCTGCACCGGAGTCATGTCGATGGCGTGCACCGCGGGCGCGATCAGCAGGCATAGGGTAGCCAGCAGGCGATGAGTGAAGGCGCTCATCTTCAGTCTCCAGTAATTGTTATATTTGCATATGCTAAAACTCGCATGCCGCGCTGTCGAGGCGCCCGTCTTGAAATCGGACAGGCGCCCCCATCTAGATCGGACATCGTCCCGGCCACCCGGCCGCGGGCGATGACTCCGCAAAACCTTATCCAGACGATTCAGGGGGAATTCAATGAGCACTGCGAAAACTCCACTCACCGTCGTGTACGACAGCCGCAATCTCGCGAGCAAGCTGGAAGTGGACAAACTCAAGGCCAAGGATACGTCCGGGCAGATGGCGCTGGTCGACATCGCGGCCGACGGCAAAGCCGAGGAACACGGCTGCACGGATGAAGCCGTACGCAAGACCATCCATGTGCGCGACGCCGAAGGCCGGGTGTTTGTCGGCATCGAAGCCATCGGCGCCCTGCACGACGCGGTCGGCCTGAGCGGCTACTTCCGTTTCTGCCGCACACCGGGTCTGACTTCCGGTCCGTCCGGCTTCTTCCCGAAGAAGGCCGCCTGAGCCACACGACACGCCCGCAGCGTCAGGCGCTGCGGGCGGCATGAGTGTTCTAGACTGGAGTCTTTCCGATCAGGTCAGCGCACGCCGTGCCCGCCGCTCCCCTTCCCTCCAACGAATCCGAACGCCTGGCCGCGCTGCGTGCGCTGCTGATCCTCGACACACCACCCGATCAGCGCCTTGATCGCATCGTCGGCTTCGCCGCGGAAGAGTTTGATGTTCCCATCGCCCTGCTCTCGCTGGTCGACGCCGACCGCCAGTGGTTCAAGGCCCGTGTCGGCCTCGATGTGTGCGAGACCACGCGCGAGCACGCTTTCTGCGCCTATGCCCTGCATGCCAGCACGCCGCTGGCCGTGCCCGATGCACTGCTCGACGCACGCTTTGCCGACAACCCGCTGGTCACCGGCGCACCCGGCATCCGCTTCTACGCCGGCGCGCCGCTGTGCCTGGAGGGCGGTCTGGTACTGGGCACCCTGTGCATCATCGACACCCGCCCGCGTGAGCTCGATACGCTCGACCTGCACATCCTTGAGGCCCTGCGCGACCTGATCCTTGAGGAAATCCTGCAGGAGGGCGGGGTTTGAAGCGCCGGCACACGCCCTGCGTGCTGCTGGCCGACAGCAACGGCCTGCTGCGCCAGACCGTTGCGATCACGGCACGCAGTGCCGGACTGGCGGACGTACAGGAAGTGTCGACCCTGACGTCGGCACGCCAGCAGCTGATGCAGCGCGAATTCGATGCCCTGATCCTGCGCCTGGATGATCAGCGCAGCGCCCTGCAGTTACTCGAAGCCGTGCGCGCGGGACGAACATTCACGCACAAGGATGTAGGCGTTGCGCTCATCGCCGAACAATGTGATCACTCGCTGGCGAGCGAAACCTTCACCCTCGGCGTTCGCCATCTGCTGCTGCAGCCCTTCCGGGTCAAGGCCGTGCTGACGGCCATGGATGCCTTACTGTCTGCACGTCCGCAAGCAGCGGACAAGCCTTGAAGCTGAATCAGCGCAGTTGCGCCAACAGGCGGTCGAGTGCGTTGGCGAACTTCTGTCGGTCGGCCTGACCGAAAGCCGGCGGGCCTCCGGTCACGACACCGCTGCTGCGCAGCGTGTCCATGAAATTGCGCAGATCGAGCAGTTCGCGGATGTTGTCCTTGCCATAGGGTTCGCCGCGCGGACTGAGTGCCCGTGCACCCTTTTCCACCACTTCAGCGGCCAGCGGAATGTCGGCGGTGATCACCAGATCACCCGGCTCGACCCGCTCGGCAATCCATTTGTCGGCCACGTCGAAGCCGCCCGGCACCTGCACCGCGCGGATGTTGGGCGCAGCCGGCACACGCAGCATCTGGTTGGCCACCAGCGTGAGTTCGCGGCCGGTGCGCTGCGCGGCACGAAAGAGGATTTCCTTGACGGCCACCGGGCAGGCGTCGGCATCGACCCAGATCCGCATCAGGCCGCACCATGACGAGCAACGCAGCCGGCGCAGATACAGGCCTTGCCGCGGACTTCCGCCGGTAGCCGGTCAATCAGCGCCGCCGGGATCGGCGTGGAGGTGCACCAGCACGGCACGTCGAAGCTGCCGCAGGCGGCCGGCCCGCAGGCATTCGGGCCGCCGCACAGCGGACATTCGGTGGTCGGGATGGGGACGGGATCAGGGGCCGGAGCATTCATGCCGGCAGCTTACCCGATCAATCCCACGCCAGCGTGCCGCCGGTCTGGTACTCGGTGACACGCGTCTCGAAGAAGTTCTTCTCCTTCTTCAGGTCGATCATCTCGCTCATCCACGGGAAGGGGTTGTCGGCACCGGGATAGACCTCGTCCACGCCGATCTGGCGGCAACGACGGTTGGCCACGAAGCGCAGGTACTCCTTGAACATCGGGGCGTTCAGCCCCAGCACGCCGCGCGGCATGGTGTCCTCGGCGTAGCGGTATTCCAGTGCCACACCCTTCATGATCAGGCCGCGGATTTCCTCGCGGAACTCGGCCGTCCACAGGTGGGGGTTCTCCTGCTTGATGGTGTTGATGAGGTCGACGCCGAAATTGCAGTGCAACGACTCGTCACGAAGGATGTACTGGTACTGCTCGGCCGCGCCGGTCATCTTGTTCTGGCGGCCCAGCGCGAGGATCTGCACGAAGCCGACGTAGAAGAAGATGCCTTCCATGATGCAGGCGAAGACGATCAACGAGCGCAGCAGTTGCTGGTCGGCCTCGGGCGTGCCGGTGCGGAAATCCGGGTTGGTCAGCGTGTCGATGAAGGGGATCAGGAAGTCGTCCTTGGCGCGGATGCTGTCGACCTCGTGATAGGCGTTGAAGATCTCGCCCTCGTCCAGCCCCAGCGATTCGACGATGTACTGGTAGGCGTGGGTGTGGATGGCCTCCTCGAAGGCCTGGCGCAGCAGGTACTGGCGGCACTCCGGCGCGGTGATGTGGCGGTAGGTGCCGAGCACGATGTTGTTGGCCGCCAGCGAGTCGGCAGTGACGAAAAAGCCGAGGTTGCGCTTGACGATCAGGCGCTCGTCGGCGGTCAGCGCATTGGGGTCCTTCCACTGCGCGATGTCTCGCTGCATGGACACTTCCTGCGGCATCCAGTGGTTGGCGCAGCCGGCCAGATACTTCTCCCACGCCCAGTGGTACTTGAAGGGCACGAGCTGGTTCACGTCGGTGGCGCCGTTGATGGCGCGCTTGTCGGCAGCGCGCACGCGCTGGCTTTCGGGC
>JAJLLM010000134.1:0-6031 GCA_033837965.1 Pseudazoarcus pumilus | reverse complement strand
GGCATGGCGGCCTGCAGGCCGAAGGAGCAGAGCAGCAACAGTGCGGCGAGGTGGCGACGGGCGAGTGCGGACATGGGCTGTGCGGATTCCTGTGTGGCATCGAACCCGCTCAGGCAGTTTCCGGCGCGACAAGTTCTCGCGTCGGCCGGCGGGCGCACAAGACTAGCCGCGCCCCGGTGCCAAGTCGAGTCCCGGCAGCGCGGCGTCGTCATAAAGCTCGGCAAACTCGGCTTCCGGCACCACCGTGACCGAGATCTCCGGCGCGTGGGTGCCCCCGCCGAGAATCACGCCGCGCAGTGGCGAGATGTCGCTGAAGTCGCGTCCCCAGCCGATGGTGATGTGTTCCAGGTCGGCCCACACGGCGTTGGTCGGGTCGAAGTCCACCCAGCCGATATCGGGCACGAATACCGACACCCAGGCATGCGTGGCATCCGCCCCGATGAGGCGCTTGCGCCCCGGTGGCGGGCGCGTCAGCAGATAGCCCGAGACGTAGCGGGCCGCCAGCCCGAGCGAGCGCAGGCAGGAAATCATGAAGTGGGCGAAGTCCTGGCAGACGCCGCGCTTCTTCTCGAAGACCTCGACCACCGGCGTGCTGACGTCGGTGGCCTCGGGGTCGAAGCTGAACTCGGCGTGGATGCGCCGCATGAGGTCGTCGCAGGCTTCCAGCAGCGAGCGTCCGGGCGGGAAGCTGGGCGCGGCGTACTCGGCAAAGGCGCGCTTGAGGCGCACATCGGTGGACTCGAAGAGGAAGGCCGAGGCTTCCAGCAGGGACGCGGGCATGCGTTTGCCGGCCTTGTAGCGCAGCGTCTCGCGTGCGCTGTCCCAGGCC
This sequence comes from Pseudazoarcus pumilus, assembly GCA_033837965.1. Classification (GTDB taxonomy): domain Bacteria; phylum Pseudomonadota; class Gammaproteobacteria; order Burkholderiales; family Rhodocyclaceae; genus Pseudazoarcus; species Pseudazoarcus pumilus_A. The sequence continues at coordinate 5,202 of JAJLLM010000134.1, read as the reverse complement.
ATGGCGGCGTGCATCGGCGGATGCTCGCGTGGCTGCAACTCGATCCAGGCTTCGCTGCGCACGCTCAGTGCGTCATGCGCCTCCTCGAAATGCAGGGCCAGGATGCGGTTACCGAAACTGTCCTGGAAGGCCTGGCTGCGGATGGGGTCGGGGCTGATGCGCAGGCGGTGGGCGGCGCAGTGCTGCCAGGGCAGTTCGCGCGGCTGCAGGCGCAGCAACTGGTGCGATTCGCGCACCGGGTGTTCGTAGCCGTACTGCGTGTCGTGCAGCACGTGGTAGCGCGCGCCGCTCATGCCACGCTCCGCAGCCGTGAACGCTGCACGGTGTGGATGAAGAAGCGGTTGTGAACGTCGTCGCTCAGGGCCTGTGCGGTGTCGATGGCGTCGCCGAGCAGGGTGGCCAGGCGGTCGCAGGCCGGATCGCATTCCTCCGCCTCGAAGGCAGTGAGGTCGAAGCGCGCCAGACGGCGTTCGAGTTCGGCGATGTGCGGCGGCACGGTATGTCCCAGTTCCTGCGAGGCCAGCGTCAGATAGCGCGTCAGCGCCTGTGCCTGGAACACCACCGAATGAGGGTTGGTGGGGTCGAACACGAGCAGGTGCACCACCGGCAACAACTCCGGCACGCGGCGATAGCGCGCGCGGTAGGTGACGATGGAGTTGCAGGCTTCGAGCAGCCAGTCGAGCATGCGCTCGCGATCCAGCGCGGGCGTCAGTAGCACCGAGCGGAGCAGGGTGGACAGCGCGGCCAGGCGCTCGATGCGGCGGCCGAGAATGAGGAAGCGCCAGCCCTCGTCGCGCGTCATGTCGTCCATCGCGAAACCGGCTAGCGAGATGCAGTCGAGCATCACCTGGTCGAGCGCGCCGAGTGCCTGGTCGAGCGTGTCGGGGCGCGGGCGCAGGGCGTTTTCGAGGCGGTTGAGCACGTGCCAGTTGTCCGACGACAGACGTTCGCGCACGTGATTGGTGTTGTGCGCCAGCGCGCGCAGGTTGGCGGCAATCGAGCCCGCCTGCTCGTAGTTCGAGACGGCGGCCAGCAGGCGTTCCTCAAGGTCGGTGTCGGGCTCGCCGGGGTCGGGCAGCACGCCGAGCTGTTCGGCGGCGGCGAGCAGGCCGGCGATCTCCTCGTCGACCTCGTCCGAGCCGGTTGCCACGCGTGTCAGCACGGTCCGCAGCACGCGCGCCGAGGCCTCGCAGCGCTCCGAATGGCGGCCCATCCAGAACAGGTTCTCGCCCACCCGCGAGGGGACTTCCGTGCCGGTCACCATGAGGTCGATCATGCCCAGCCGCTTCTTGATCAGGCTGCCGCGCGGCACCGGGCCTTCGGATTGCATCCAGGTGTCTTTCGACATGCCGCCGCGCTGCATGGAGATCACTTCCACGCCTGCCTCCGGGGCAACACGGGTGAGGGCGCCGGGCATCACCACGTAGCCGTCGGGCGTGGCTGCGGCGAACATGCGCAGGCCGACCGAGCGGGACAGCAGGCGGTCGCCCTGGCGGTCGGACGACCACACCGGCGCCTGCGACAGCCGTACCCATTCCTGCGCGACGTAGGCATGCGGCTGCGCCACGATGCGGTCGACCATCTCCTGCAGGGCGGCGCCCTTGAGGGTGTGGCCGAACACCGGCTCCATGTTCATGTCGGGATAGGCCGGCTTGATGACGAGGTCGTCGAGGTTGGCCAGCACGTGTTCCATGGCCGGTGTCTCGCCGCACCACCAGCTGGCTACCGAGGGCATGGCCAGCTTCTCGCCCAGCAGGCGTTCGGCGATGCCGGGCAGGAAACCGAACAGCGCCGCGCTTTCCAGCACGCCGCTGCCCAGTGCGTTGGCCATCAGCACGCGCCCGGCGCGCACCGCGCCGAGCAGGCCGGGTACGCCCAGCGCGGAGTCGGCGCGCAGTTCGAGCGGATCACAGTAATCGTCGTCGAGCCGGCGCAGGACCGCGTGCACGCGGCGCAGGCCGCGCAGCGTCTTGAGGTACACGGTGTCGTCGCGCACCGTGAGGTCCTGCCCCTCGACCAGCGGGAAGCCGAGATAGCGCGCCAGGAAGGCGTGCTCGAAATAGGTTTCGTTGTAGGGGCCGGGCGTCAGCAGCACACACAGCGGCGCCTCGCCGTTGGCGGGCGCCATGCGCGCGAGGCCGTCCTGCAGCGAACGGAAGAAGGAGGCGAGCTTGTGCACGCGCAGCTTGCGGAAGGCGTCCGGGAAGGCCTGCGAGACCACGATGCGGTTCTGCAGCGCATAGCCGGCGCCGGAGGGGCCCTGCGTGCGGTCGGCGATGACCCACCAGCTGCCATCGGGTGCGCGCGTGAGGTCCACTGCATAGAAGTGCAGGTAGTGTCCGCCCACCGGCGGGATGCCGTGACAGGGCCATTTGTAGCCATGCTGGCCGAACACCAGCGCGGGCGGCAGCAGGCCGTCGGCGAGCAGTGTCTGCGGGCCGTAGAGATCCGCCAGCACGCGGTCGAGGAGCTGCGCGCGCTGCGCCACGGCAGCCGACAGCATGTGCCATTCGGTGGCGCTGATGACCAGCGGCAGCATGTCCAGCTCCCACGGCCGGCGCATGCCTTTCGGGTCGGCGTAGACGTTGTAGGTGACGCCGTCCGCGGCAATCGCGTCGGACACGAAGCCGGCGCGCTGTCGCATGGCCTGCGAAGACAGCCCTTCGATGCGCTGCGCAAAGGCGCTCCAGTGCGGGCGCGGCGCACCCGGTCCGGCGAGCATCTCGTCGTAGCGGTCGGTGGCGAAGGGATAGGTGTCGATCAGGCCAGCGGGCATGGGGAGGCGAAAGCGTGTCGGCGCGTCACTGGCGCATCGTTACGGGCGGCTGATGCTAGCGGAAATCCTGCCGCGTGTGGCCGGGCATTCACGCCGCGTCGCGCGGGAACCAGTTGGTGGCGATGGACTCGTGCAGATCGCCGATTTCAAGCTGCACGCGGTCCATGAAAGCGTGCAGTTCGCTGTCGGCAATCAGCCCGGGCACATCGGCCTCCAGCACGTGGCGCCGCGCCTCGATGGCCATGCGCAGCGGCCGTTCGTTGAGCGGCAGGCGGTTGAGCGCGTTCTCGCAGCGCGACAGCGCGTGTGCCACCGAGCGCGGGAATTCGGCGTCCTGCAGCAGGTAGCGCACCACGTCCACGCCGTTCACACGGCGTTTGACGTGCTGGCGATACATCTGGAAGGCGCTTTGCGAACGCAGGATGCTGGTCCACAGCAGGCCCTCGTAGGGCTCGGGATCATCACTGTCGCGCGCCAGCAGGCGCAGGGCGCCGACGTCGATCTGGCGCGTGGCCATGTCGGCGCGCTCAATGTTGTAGCCCAGGCGGATGAAGTCGTAGGCCGCGTCGTGGCTCATGCAGCCGGCCAGCAGCCCGGTGAGGGTCTGGCAGCGCTGCACGATTTCGGACAGGAATTCGTGCCGGCCCCGTTTGTTGACGCCCTGTTCGACGTTGTCGCGGGCGAACAGGTAGAGCTCGTTGACGATCTCCCAGCCCTCGGTCGGCACCAGGTCGCGCGTGGTGCGCACGTTCTCGCGTGCGCTGCGCAGGGCGCTCAGGATGGAGCCGGGGTTCCACGCGTCGGCCACCACGAATTTCACGCAGTTGCGGTCGTCGTCGCGCTGATAGCGTTCGTCGAACAGGCTGTCCATGCCGGTGACGGTGACCAGCTCCTTCCACGACAGCCCCACCGATTTGGGCATGTCCAGCGCCAGCGTGTTGAAGGCCATGACCATGCGCGAGGTGTTTTCGGCGCGTTCGATGTAGCGCGCCATCCAGTACAGGCGTTCTGCGACCCTTGAGAGCATCTCAGTTCTCCTCGTCCACGATCCAGGTGTCCTTGCTGCCGCCGCCCTGGGATGAATTCACCACCAGCGAGCCCCGCTTCATCGCCACGCGCGTCAGCCCGCCGGGGGTGACGTCGGTGCGCACGCCCTGCAGGATGAAGGGACGCAGGTCGAGGTGGCGCGGCGCGAGCCCTTCTTCGCACAGCGTCGGCGCCACCGACAGCGACAGCGTGGGCTGGGCGATGTAGTTGCGCGGGTCCTTGCGGATCAGCTTCGCAAACTCGGTGCGCTGTTTCTTGGTGGAATGCGGGCCGACCAGCATGCCGTAGCCGCCGGACTCGTTGGCCGGCTTGACCACCAACTGGTCGAGGTTGGCGATGACGTAGTCGCGGTCCTTCTTGTCCACGCACAGATAGGTCGGCACGTTGGGGATGATCGGGTCCTGGTCGAGGTAGTACTTGATCATTGCCGGCACGAAGGCATACATCACCTTGTCGTCGGCCACGCCGGCGCCCGGTGCGTTGGCAATCGCCACGTTGCCGGCCCGCCAGGCGCGCATCAGGCCGCGCACGCCGAGCATGGAGTCTGGCCGGAAGGCTTCGGGGTCGATGAACTCGTCGTCGATACGGCGGTAAATCACGTCCACCCGCTCCAGACCACCGATGGTGCGCATGTACACGCAGTCGTCCTCGCTCACCACGAGGTCGGCGCCTTCGACCAGTTGCGCGCCCATGCGCTGCGCCAGATAGGAGTGTTCGAAATAGGCCGAGTTGAAGATGCCCGGCGTCAGCACCACCACGTTCGGATAGTCCTGCGGGCGTGGCGACAGCGCTGCGAGCATGTCGAAGAGCTGCGAGGGGTATTCGTCCACCGGCAGGATCGAGGTGTTCTCGAACAACTCCGGGAACACGCGCTTGGTGACGTGGCGGTTCTCGATCATGTAGGACACGCCGGAGGGCACGCGCAGATTGTCCTCTAGCACGTAGATCGTGCCGTCGCCGTCGCGCACCAGATCGGAGCCGCAGATGTGGGCCCACACCCCCAGCGGCGGCGTGAAGCCGCGGCACTGCTCGCGGAAGTTCTTCGACTGCGCCAGCACGTACTCCGGCAGCACCTTGTCGCGCACGATGCGCTGCTCGTTGTAGAGGTCCTGGATGAACAGGTTCAGCGCCGTCAGCCGCTGCGTCAGCCCGGCCTCGACCTGACGCCATTCCTTGCGCGGAATCACGCGCGGAATGATGTCGAAGGGCCAGGCGCGGTCGATGTTCTCTCCCTCGCTGTACACCGTGAAGCTGATGCCCATTTCCACGATGGCCAGTTCGGCAGCCTTCTTGCGTGCCTGGATCTCGTCCGCATCCAGTCCGGCGAGGTAGTCGGTGAGCATCTTCGCCGCGGGGCGCGGCTTGCCGCGTGCGGCAAT
>JAJLLM010000133.1:0-15956 GCA_033837965.1 Pseudazoarcus pumilus | reverse complement strand
TTGAAGGCCACGGCCTTGGCGGCGATGACGTGCATCAGCGGGCCACCTTGCAGACCGGGGAAGATCGCGGAGTTGAGCGCCTTCTCGTGTTCGGCCTTCATCAGGATGATGCCGCCGCGCGGTCCGCGCAGCGTCTTGTGGGTGGTGGACGTGACGACATCCGCGTGCGGCACCGGGTTGGGATACAGCCCGGCGGCGATCAGGCCGGCGTAGTGGGCTATGTCGACCCAGAAGATCGCGCCGACGTCCTTCGCCACCTTGGCGAAGCGCTCGAAATCGATGCGCAGCGAATAAGCCGAGGCGCCGGCAATGATGATGCGCGGCTTGTGCTCGTGGGCCAGACGCTCCATGGCGTCGTAATCGATCTCTTCCTTGTCGTTCAGGCCGTAGGAGACGGCGTTGAACCACTTGCCCGACATGTTCAGGGCCATGCCATGGGTGAGGTGGCCGCCCTCGGCGAGGCTCATGCCAAGCACGGTGTCGCCCGGCTTGGCAAACGCCATCAGCACGGCCTGGTTGGCCTGCGAGCCCGAGTTGGGCTGGACGTTGGCGGCCTCTGCGCCAAAGAGTTTCTTGATACGCTCGATGGCCAACTGCTCGGCTACGTCTACGAACTCGCAACCGCCGTAATAGCGTTTGCCGGGGTAGCCTTCGGCGTACTTGTTCGTGAGCTGCGAACCCTGCGCTTCCATCACGGCGTGGGAGACGTAGTTCTCCGACGCGATGAGTTCGATGTGTTCTTCCTGACGGTGGTTTTCGGCCGCAACGGCCTTCCACAGTTCGGGGTCGGTCAGGGCCAGGGTGTCTTTCGCAGAGAACATTCGGTAGCGCTCGCTTGCGTGATGAAAACAGGCCGCAAGTTTAGCACGCGCACCCTGTACGGCCCCTTACGCAGCGGGTGTTACAGGCGTGTGTTGGCGAGATACTGGTTGTAGCTGTCTTCAGCCACGGCGTGCCACTGCACCTGGTCCCGCTGGAAGCGGCGGTAGTCGGCAAAGATGCGTCGCCACTGGGGGTTGCGTCCATCCAGCTCGGCGTACAGCGCTTCCGTCTCGCGCCAGGCGGCGTCCATGAGTTCGCGCGGCATGTGCATCAGCTTTGCGCCTTCGGCGATGAGTTGCTTGAGCGCAGGCGGGTTGCGCGCGTCGTAGGCCGCCTGCACCCAGATGTGGGCGTCGGACGCGGCCAGTTGCACCAGCCGTTTGTAGTCGTCCGGCAATTCGGCCCAGGCGCGGGCATTGACGTACAGCGCGAGCTGGCCGCTGCCTTCCCACCAGGCGGGCGCGTAGTAGTAGGGCGCGGCCTTGTGCAGGCCGAGGCGCAGGTCGTCGTAGGGCGCAACGAATTCCACCGCGTCGAGCGCGCCGCGCTCCATCGCCGAATACACCTCGGCCAGCGGAATGGTCTGCGGTACTGCGCCAAGGCGCTCGAAGATCTGGCTACCGAAGCCGCCGATGCGGAAACGCATGCCCTGCAGGTCCGCCACCGTGCGGATTTCCTTGCGGAACCAGCCGCCCATCTGCGTACCCGAGTTGCCCATCACGAAGTTCACGATGTCGTAGCGGGCGTAGAACTCGCGCATCAGCTTGAGGCCGTTGCCCTCGAACATCCACGCCGTGAGCTGGCGGGAATTCATGCCGAAGGGGATGGCGCAGTCGAACGCGAAGGCCTCGTCCTTGCCGGTGAAGTAGTAGGGCGCGGTGTGGGCGCAGTCGACCGTGCGGTTCTGTACGGCGTCGACCACGCTGAAGGCCGGCACGACTTCGCCGGCGGCGTAGGTGCTGACGCTGAAGCGGCCGCCGGTGGCGTCCGCGAGATTGCGGGAGAGGCGGTCGGCGGCGCCGAACAGCGCGTCCATCGAACGCGGAAAGCTCGATGCGAGCCGCCAGCGGATGTTGCGCCCCGCCACGGCCATGGCGGGAGACGAACCGGCAGCCAGAATGCCGGCCAGACCGGCGTGTCGGAGCAGGGCGCGGCGCGTGGGCATGGTCGGGGTCAGAGCTTCTGCGCGGACATGTACTGGTTGTAGGTGCCTTCGGCGATGGGCTCCCACTGGATCTGGTCGGAGTGGAAGCGCGCGTAGTCACCGTAGATCTTGCGCCATTCCGGGTTGGTGTCGTTGAGTTCGGCGTACACCTCGCGCGAGGCCTTGAAGGCGGCGTCCATGGCGTCGCGCGGCATGCGCGAGAGCTTGGCACCCTCGGCGATGAGCTGCTTGAGTGCGGCCGGATTGCGCGCGTCGTAGCGCGCCTGCATGGAGATGTGCGATTCGCTGGCGGCGATCTTCACGATGGCCTTGTACTCGGGCGAGAGCGCGTTCCAGGCCTTGTCATTGACGTACAGGCTGACCTGCGTGCCGCCTTCCCACCACGCCGGGAAGTAGTAATACGGCGCCACGCGATACAGCCCGAGGCGCAGGTCGTCATAGGGGCCGACGAATTCGGTGGCGTCGATGGTGCCTTTCTCGAGCGCGGCATAGACCTCGCCGGCCGGGATGTTCTGCGACACCAGCCCGAGCTTCTCCAGCACGCGACCGCCGAAACCGCCGATGCGCATGCGCAGGCCGTTGAGGTCGGCCACCGAGCGGATCGGCTTGCGGTACCAGCCGCCCATCTGCGCGCCGGTGTTGCCCATCGGGAAGTTCACGATGTTGTACTTCGCGTAGAAGGCGCGCATCAGCTTCAGGCCGTTGCCTTCGAACATCCACGCGGTGTGCTGGCGCGAGTTCATGCCGAAGGGGATGGCGCAGTCGAAAGCAAAGGTCTCGTCCTTGCCGAAGAAATAGTAGGGCGCGGTGTGGGCACAATCGACGGTGCCGTTCTGCACCGCGTCGACGACGCTGAAGGCCGGCACCAGCTCGCCGGCGGCATACAGCGACACCTGGAAGCGTCCGCCGGTGGCCTCCGCAACGTTGCGCGCGAATAGTTCGGACGGGCCGAACAGGTTGTCGAGCGACTTGGGAAAGCTCGACGCCAGGCGCCAGCGCACATTCTGCTGCGCCATGACGATGGCCGGTGCGGCGCCGGCGGCGAGGATGCCGGCAAGGCCGGAGCCCTTGAGGAACTGGCGGCGGTGGGTCATGGGGTATGTCTCCAATGCATTCCGGGTGCGCAGCGTGCGCGATGGGCGGGAGCCTACCGGAAACGTCGTGGGGCGCGAAGCCGGCAGCCTCAGCTGCGCGGCAATTCGTCGCGGCTGTGATCGAGGTGGCGCTGGTCGGCCCACTCGATCATGCGCCAGCCGGTTGCTTCGAGCGCAATCCAGTTGAGTGCGGCATTGGGCAGCGCGAAATCGCGCGGCTGCGCCAGCGGTTTGCCGGTGGCGAGGCGGTGCAGGATGTCGAGCACGCCGCCGTGCGTGACGATCAGTACGCGACCGCCGGCATGGGCGCGGGCGATGCGTTCGATGGCGGCGCGGATGCGTGCATCGAAGGTGATCAGGCTCTCGCCGCCTTGGGGCAAGGCATAGCCGGGGTCGCGCGCCGAGTGCCGGGCAAAATCCTGCGGGTGACGCTGTTCGGCTTCCGCGTAGGTCAGGCCCTGGAACAGGCCGTAGTGGCGTTCGCGCAGTTGCGGGTCGGGCGTCAGCGCCATGCCGAGCCGTTCGGTGGTGGCGCGTGCGGTGGCGTGGGCGCGGGTCAGATCGCTGCAGAACGCGGCGTCGAAGGCCTGTCCGTGCAGTGCCGCGGCGGTGGCCAGTGCCTGCGCTTCGCCGTTGGCGTTGAGCGGGATGTCGAGTTGGCCCTGGATGCGGCGCTCGGCATTCCAGGCGGTCTCACCGTGACGGATGAGGCAGAAGGTGGTGGAGGGTGTGCTCATTCACGCAATGGTAAATGAGCACACCCGCGAATCACCAGGCGCTGCGTCCCCAGCCGTCATCCGCCGGCGCTGCCGGCGCCTCGTCTCCCGGTGCGGCCGGCACTTCGGGCGAGGCACCCCAGCCACCGCTGGTGTCGCCCCAGCCGCCAGCGCCGCCGCTGTCACCCCAGCCACCGCCCTGCGGGGCGATCTGGATGGTGTCGAGGTCGACTTCCACCTTGTCGTCGAGGTTGCCGGTGACGATCTCCGGGAAGGCCATCAGCAGGCCGAGCAGCGTGAGCTGGATGATGACGAAGGCGATCGAGCCGCGGTAGATGTCGGTGGTTCGCATGCCGTCGATGCGTCGCTGCGTGATGCGGTCGATGTATGACGACACCGGCGAGACGCTGCGCAGGTAGAACAGCGCGAAGCCGAAGGGCGGCGTCAGGAACGAAGTCTGCAGGTTGATCGCGATCATGATGCCGAACCAGATCAGGTCGATGCCGAGCTTGTCGGCGATCGGCGCGAGCAGCGGGATCAGGATGAAGGCGATCTCGAAGAAGTCGAGGAAGAAGCCGAGGAAGAAGATCACCGCGTTCACGAAGATCAGGAAGCCGATCTGGCCCCCCGGCAGCTTGTCGAACAGGTGCTCCACCCATTCCTTGCCGTCGGCGGCGGTGAAGGTGAAGCTGAACACCGTGGCGCCGATCAGGATGAACATCACGAACACCGACAGACGGGTGGTCGATTCCAGCGCGTCGCGCAGGCGCTGCCAGTCCAGCCGGCGGCGCAGCCAGGCCATCAGCAGTGCGCCCACGGCACCCATGGCGCCGCCTTCGGTCGGCGTGGCGACACCGATGAAAATGGTGCCGAGTACCAGGAAGATCAGCGCCAGCGGCGGGATCAGCACGAACACCACGCGCTCGGCTAGGGCCGACAGCAGGTTCAGCTTGAGCGCCTTGTTGAACAACGCCAGCACCAGACCCAGCACCGTGGCAACCGACAGGGCGACCACGACCGTCTCGTCGGTGGCGGGGTTCACTGCTGCGCCTTGCGCGGCGCTCAGCAGGTCACCGTAGAACATCCCGAAGGCGATGCCGACGGCGGCCAGGATGGCCATCAGCACGCCCAGCGAACGCAGGCCCGGCGAGCCGTCCGGCTCCTTGTACTTGAGGGCCTCGGGCGGCAACGCCGGCGCGGATTTGGGCGAGAAGATCGACAGCGCCACCACGTACAGCACGTACATGCCGACGAGGATGAAGGCCGGCACGAAGGCGCCCTTGTACATATCGCCGACGCTGCGGCCGAGCTGGTCGGCCAGCACGATCAGCACGATGGACGGCGGCAGCGCCTGCGCCAGCGTGCCCGATGCGGTGATGACGCCGGCGGCGAGCGGGCGCGAGTAGCCGTAGCGCAGCATGATGGGCAGTGAGATCAGGCCCATCGAGATCACCGAGGCGGCGACCACGCCGGTGGTGGCGGCGAGCAGGGCGCCGACGAAGATCACGGCCAGCGCCAGACCGCCGCGGATGGGGCCGAAGACCTGACCGATGGTGTCGAGCAGGTCCTCGGCCATGCCGGAGCGTTCGAGGATCAGGCCCATCAGCGTGAAGAAGGGGATGGCCAGCAGCGTCTCGTTCTGCATGATGCCGAACACACGCAGCGGCAGGGCCTGGAACATGGTGCCCGGCAGCAGGCCGATCTCCATGCCGATGAAGCCGAAGAACAGGCCGCAGGCGGCCAGCGAGAACGCGACCGGGAAGCCCGACAGCAGGAACAGCACGACTGCGCCGAACATGATCGGCGCGAGGTTGGTGGCGAGGAATTCCATCAGCGCTGGCCTCCCTCGGCCGTTTCGGGTACCGCAGTCGGCGGCGCGTGGGCGTCGTCGTGGGCGAAGGGGTCGGGGGCCTGCCCGGCGAGGAAACCGGCGCGCTTGATCAGTTCGGAAATGGCCTGCAGCGCGAGCAGCGCGAAGCCGGCGGGCAGCGTGGCATACACCGGCCAGCGGATCAGGCCGCCGGCGTTGGACGACATCTCGCCCGTTTCATAGGCGCGCATGACCAGCGGCCAGGAGAAATCAATCATGAACCAGCACAGCGGTAGCAGGAAGATCAGGATGCCGCCGATGTCGATGAAGGCGCGCGTGCGGCTCCTGAGCTTGCCGGCGAGCACGTCGATGCGCACGTGGCCGTTGTTCAGGAAGGTCGCGGCGGCGCCGAGCATGAAGGCGGCGGCGAACAGATACCACTGAATCTCCAGCCAGGCGTTCGAGCCGATGCTGAAGGCCTTGCGCGCGACGGCATTGCCGGCGCTGATCACGGCGGCAGCGAAAATGAGCCAGATCATCGCCTTTCCGATCAATCGGTTGGCGGCATCGATGGCAGCGGAAAACTTGAGCAGAAATCCCATCGGGACTCCCCGAGGCGGGCGACAAGGCCCGAATGGTAGGAAAAGCGCGACACGAAAAAAAGCCGCCCGCGCGGTGCGCGCGGGCGGCCGGGTGATGCTTACAGCTTCTGGGCGGCCATGTACTGGTTGTAGCTGCCCTCGGCAATGCCTTCCCACTGGAACGCATCACGCATGAAGGACGAGTAGTCGGCGTAGATCTTGCGCCACTTCGCGTTCTTCTCGTTGAGCTCGGCGTACACCTCGTTGCGAGCCTTGAAGGCGGCGTCCATGACGTCCTTGGGCAGGCGGTTGAGCTTGGCGCCTTCGGCGATCAGCTGCTTCAGCGAGGTCGGGTTCAGCGCGTCGTAGCGGGCCTGCACGCGCACGTGCGCGTCGCTGGCGGCCTGGCGGACGATGGCCTTGTACTCCGGCGACAGGGCGTTGAAGGCCTTGTCATTGACGAACAGCGTGAACTGCGTGCTGCCTTCCCACCAGGCCGGGAAGTAGTAGTACGGCGCAACCTTGTGCAGACCGAGGCGCAGATCGTCGTACGGGCCGATCCACTCGGCGGCGTCGATGGTGCCTTTTTCCAGGGTCTGGTAGATCTCGCCGGCCGGGATGTTCTGCGGCAGGGCGCCGAGCTTGGCCAGCACGCGGCCGCCGAAGCCGCCGATGCGCATCTTCAGGCCATTGAAGTCGGCAACCGACTTGATTTCCTTGCGGTACCAGCCGCCCATCTGGGCGCCCGAGTTACCCATCGGGAAGTTCACGATGTTGTACTCGGCGTAGAACTCGCGCATCAGCTTCATGCCGTTGCCTTCGTACATCCACGCCGTCTGCTGGCGGGAGTTCATACCGAAGGGGATGGAGCAGTCGAGCGCGAAGGTCTCGTCCTTGCCGAAGAAGTAGTACGGCGCCGTGTGCGCGCACTCGATGGTGCCGGACTGGGTGGCGTCCAGCACGCCGAAGGCCGGAACCAGCTCACCGGCCGCATGCACCGAGATCTCGAACTTGCCGCCGGTGGCTTCCGACACGCTCTTGGCGAAGGCTTCGGCGCCGCCGAACAGGGTGCCGAGCGACTTCGGGAAGCTGGAGGCGAGACGCCAGCGGATGTTTTGCTGAGCGCTGACGATGGCCGGCGCGGTGGCGCTGGCCAGAACACCGGCGATACCGGCGTGCTTCAGAAACTTGCGACGTTCCACTGCTGCTTCTCCCATGTTGCGGGTTTATGGTGCGGCGCATTATATGGAGCGGCCATGGGGCGCAAACCTCGGATAACCCGTATTGCGTGCACTGCGCTGGTGCGCCCTGCGCACCGCCTTGGGGCGCGTGGAAGGCGTTAGTTGCCGGCGACCTTCATGCGCTCGATGAGTACCGAGCCGCAACGCTTGGCGCTGCGCGGCAGTGCATCATTTCCGATCCCGACAATGCCGCGGAACATGTCGCGCAGATTGCCGGCGATGGTCACTTCCTCGACCGCATGCTGAATCTCGCCGTGCTCCACCCAGTAGCCGGCCGCGCCGCGCGAGTAGTCGCCGGTCACGTAGTTCACGCCCTGGCCGAGCAGTTCGGTTACGACCAGGCCCCGCTCCATGCGGCGTACCAGCGCATCGAAGCCCTCATCACCGCTGGCCATCACCAGATGATGCGAGCCGCCGGCATTGCCGGTGGTCTGCATGCCGAGCTTGCGTGCGGAGTAGCTCGACAGGAAGTAGCCGCCCAGTACACCGTCGGTCACCACCTCGCGCTCGTGCGTGGCGACCCCTTCCGAATCGAAGGGTGCCGAGCCGAAGGCCTTGCGCTCGTGCGGACGTTCCGAGATCGACACCAGCGGCGAGAACACCTGTTCGCCCAGCGAATCGAGCAGGAAGCTGGATTTGCGGTACAGCGCGCCGCCGCTCACGGCATGCGTGAAGTTGCCGAGCAACGTCAGCGCCACCGGCGCCTCGAACAGCACCGGCACCTCGCAGGTGGACAGCTGGCGGGCGCCCAGACGCGCGATGGCGCGCTCGCCGGCCTTGCGGCCGATGGACTCGATGTCGTCCAGATCCGCCGCGTCGCGCCGCGAGTCGTACCAGAACTCGCGCTGCATGCCGTCGCCCTTGCCGGCGATGACGGAGCACGAAGCGCTGTGGCGGGAGGTGGCGTAACCGCCCATGAAGCCCAGACTGTTGGCCATCACGAAATGCGCCTGCTGGGTCGACACGCTGGCGCCCTCGGAATTGGTGATCTGCGGGCCGGCCGCGTAGGCCGCTGCCTCGCAGCGGCGCGCCAGCGCAATGGCCTCTTCGATGGGCATGGCCCACGGGTGATACAGGTCGAGATCGGGAACGTCGCGTGCCAGCAGGGCGGCGTCGGGCAGGCCGGCGGCCGGGTCGGGCGCGGTGAAGCGCGCGATCGACAGCGCAGCGTCCACGGTGGAGGCCAGTGCGGCGTCACCGAAGTCCGAGGTGCTGGCATGGCCGCGCGCCTGGCCGATGTACACCGTGATGCCGACGCCCTTGTCGCGGTTGTACTCGATGGTGTCGACCTCGCTCTTGCGTACGCTGGCGGTCTGGCCGTAGCCCTCGGAGACCTCGGTCTCGCAGGCGTCGGCGCCGCGGGCGCGGGCCAGTTCAACCACGCGGGCGGCAATTTCGCGCAGACGGTCGTGGGAAAAGGAGAAACCGGAGTCGGACATGGGCGGGCTGCTGACGGTGAAAGGCTATAATCTTACCCCGATCCAGCCCCCGACCTCCCGATGAGCAACGCCTGGCAAGACCCTGATGACGTGGCCGACGACGCCTTCGACGGCCGTCCCAGCAAGAGCGAACGCAAGCGCGAGATGCATGCGCTGCAGGACATCGGAGCCGAGCTGGTCGAGTTGCCGGCTGATCGGCTGAAGCGGCTGGAACTGCCCGAAGACCTGCGTGCCGCGGTGCTGGAAGCGCGTCGCATCACCAAGCACGAGGCGCGTCGGCGCCAGATGCAGTACATCGGCAAGCTGATGCGCGGGGTGGATGCCGAGCCCATTCGCGCCGCACTGGATGCCTTCAAGAATGTCTCCAAGGAAGAGATCGCGCGCCATCACCGGCTCGAACGCCTGCGCGATGATTTTCTCGGCGACGAGCAGGTGGCCGGCCGCATCGTGGAGCAGTGGCCGCATGCCGACCTGCAACACCTGCGCACGTTGCGCCGCAATGCGCTGAAAGAGCGCGAACAGAACAAGCCGCCGCGCGCCTACCGCGAGATTTTCCGCATCCTGCGTGAGCTCGACGGCGCGCCGGCACGCGATGACGAAGAACTCGACGACACGGAGAGTGCATGAGCGACCACATCACCATTGGCCTGGTTTCGATCAGTGACCGGGCTTCCGAAGGCACCTATGAAGACCAGGGCATTCCGGCCCTGCGGGACTGGCTGGGCAGTGCGCTGACCTCGCCGTGGAGCGCCGAGACGCGGTTGATTCCGGATGAGCGTCCGCTCATCGAGGCGACGCTGAAGGAGCTGGCCGATACCAAGAACTGCTCGCTGATCCTGACCACTGGCGGCACCGGCCCGGCGCTGCGCGACGTCACGCCGGAAGCCACGCTGGCGGTTGGTGACAAGGAGATGCCGGGTTTCGGCGAGGAGATGCGCCGCATCAGCCTGAACTTCGTGCCGACCGCCATCCTGTCGCGTCAGGTGGCGGTGGTGCGTGGTACCTGCCTGATCGTGAACCTGCCCGGTCAGCCACGCGCCATCCGCGAAACGCTGGAAGGCCTGCGCGATGCCGACGGCAAGGTGGTGCATACCGGCGTGTTCGCTGCCATTCCCTATTGCATCGATCTGATCGGCGGGCCCTACGTGGAAGCCGACGACAAGGTCATCAAGGTCTTCCGGCCCAAGCACGCGCTGCGCCCCAAGGCTTGATGCATTGCGGAAAACCCGGTTCGCGCCGGGTTCCGCGTGCGGAGTAGAATCCGCTTTCCCCGAAATTGTGTTGGTGCACATGATGTCTGCAACGTCCAAGACCCCGATCGACGATACCCGCATCCAGGAAATCAAGGAGCTGGTGCCCCCGACGCACGTGCTGCGCGAGTTTCCGGTGACCGACAAGGCGGCGCAGACGGCGTATGACACGCGTCAGGCGATCCACCGCATCCTGTACGGCGCGGATGACCGCCTGCTGGTGGTGGTCGGGCCGTGCTCGATCCACGATACCGAAGCCGCGATGGACTATGCGCGTCGCCTGAAGGCCGAGGCGGATCGCCTGTCCGAAGATCTGCTGATCGTGATGCGCGTGTACTTCGAGAAGCCGCGCACCACCGTGGGCTGGAAGGGACTGATCAACGATCCCTTCCTCGACAACAGCTTCCGCATCAATGACGGCCTGCGCATCGCGCGCAAGCTGCTGTGGGAAATCAACGAGCTCGGCCTGCCGGCCGGTACTGAATTCCTCGACATGATCACGCCGCAGTACGTGGCCGACCTGATCTCGTGGGGTGCCATCGGCGCGCGTACCACCGAGAGCCAGGTGCACCGCGAGCTGGCCTCCGGCCTGTCTTGCCCGGTGGGCTTCAAGAACGGTACCGACGGCAACGTGCGCATCGCCGTGGATGCCATCAAGGCCGCGCAGTCGCCGCATCATTTCCTGTCGGTGACCAAGGCCGGGCATTCGGCCATCGTGTCGACCAAGGGCAATGAGGACTGCCACGTCATCCTGCGCGGTGGCAGCAACGGTCCGAACTTCGATGCCGCAAGCGTGGACGCTGCCTGCAAGGCGCTGGCCGCTTCGGGCGTGCCGGCCAAGCTGATGATCGACTGTTCGCACGCCAACAGCCGCAAGCAGCACGCGCTGCAGATCGAAGTGGCGGCGGACGTTGCCGGTCAGTTGTCGGCGGGCGAGGATCGCATCATCGGTCTGATGGTCGAGTCGCACCTGCAGGCGGGGCGTCAGGACCTGGTGCCGGGTCAGACGCTGGAATACGGTAAGAGCATCACCGATGCCTGCATCAGCTGGGACGACACCGTGCCGGTGCTGGAAACCCTGGCTGAGGGGGTACGCAAGCGTCGTGTGCGCAAGGGCGCCGAACTGGAGTAATGCTCCGGTGGCCCTGCATGAAAAAAGCCCGACCATCAGGTCGGGCTTTTTTGTTGGCTGCAGGCGGGGCGGTGCCCCGCCGCAGGCTTACGGCTTCTGCTTGGCGTCGAGCTTGAGGCCCTTCTCTTCCCAGAACTTGGCCGAGCCGGCATGCACCGGGGTGACTACGCCGAGCAGGGCGTTCTCGACCACCATGGTCTTGGCGGCCTTGGACACCGAGTGCATGAACTTCAGGCCTTCCTCGGAGTAGATCTCGGACGTGTACTTGTACATGTCGTCGGCCGAGACGTGACGGCCGGCCACCCACAGGGCGGAGTCGGAGATGGAATGCACGTCATAGTCGACGCCCGGGTAGGTACCGGCCGGGATGGTCGTCTTGGCGTAGTACGGGTGGTCGGTCGGCAGCTTGCCTTTCTGGGCGGCGTCCCACACCTGCAGCAGACGGATCTTGTTGCTGGTGGCAGCCTGGATCACCGAAGCGTTCGGGAAGCCGGCGAAGACCCACAGCGCGTCGATCTGCTTGTCACCCAGCGCGGAGGCGCCTTGCGAGTAGCCGATGAAGGACGGCTTGATCTTGTCCCACAGGTCCAGGCTCTCGAAGAAGCGCTGGGCCGAGGCGGCAGCACCGGAGCCGGCGGGGCCGACGGCGACTTGCTTGCCGGCCAGTTCGGCGACGTCCTTGATGCCGGAGTCTTCGCGCACGATCAGGTGGCCCGGGGCGCCGTACAGGTGGGCGACTACATGCACGTTGCGGTACTTGTTGGTGTCGTTGGTCAGACGGCCGTTCATGCCGAGGAACAGGTCACCCGAGTAGACGATGCCGAAGTCGGCGTCCTTCGAGTTCACGCGGCGCAGGTTCTCGACCGAGCCGGCGGAAACCATGTTCGATACCTGGGTGTTCGGCAGCACGCGCGACAGGTGCGTGGCGACGCCGTTGGAGAAGTACTGGAAGGTGCCGCCGTCCGGGCCGCCCGAGAAGCCGAGGCGGGTCGTCTGGGCATCGGCCGCCGGCGAGGCGGTCAGCGTGACCGCCGCAACCGCCGCGACGGCCAGGCTGCCGAAGGTGGCGGGGAGTTTGAAGAATTTGCGCATCATGTTGATGGTCTCCTCTGGGTTTGTGTTGCTTGGGTAAAAGAGCGTGGCCTGGTTCAGGCCTGCACCGGCCGTGCAGGCCGGGCATCACGTTGCAGCCACCACACCAGTGCGACGAGGGCGACTCCCGCGGCGTCGGTGAGGAAGGTCGGCCAGTACAACAGCAAGGTGGCCAGTGCGAGCACGATCCATTCGTGCATCCGCGTGTTGCGGCGCAGGTAGCCCATGGCCAGCGCGCCGAAGGCGATGGTGCCGAGCGTGGCGGAGAAGAAGGCCGTGAAGATGTCGAAGCCCGAGCCTTCGAGCAGGATGCCCGGCACGTAGGCGAACAGCAGCGGCGTGACGTAGAGCATCTTGGCGAACTTGAACGAGGTCCAGCCCGTTTTCCACGGGTCGGCCTTGGCGATCGCCGCGCCGGCATAGGCGGCCACGCAGACCGGCGGTGTGATGTTCGAGTCCTGCGACAGCCAGTACACGATCATGTGCGCGGCGATCATCGACACGCCGTATTCGCCCAGCGCCGGCACGGCCAGCACGGCGATGATCAGGTAGGACGCCGTCACGGGCACGCCCATGCCCAGTACCAGCGAGGCAATCGCGATCAGCACCACCGCCAGCAGCAGGCTGTTGCCGGCCATCTGGATGATCAGGTCGGAGAACTTCAGGCCCATGCCGGTGAGCGAGATCACGCCCACGATGATGCCGATGACGCCGACCGTGGAACCGATCACCAGGGTGTTGCGGGCACCGACGAGGATCGCTTCCCAGATCTCCTTCGGCCCCATGCGTGTGTCCTTGTGCACCCAGCTCACCGCGATGCACGACAGGGTCGCCCAGAAGGCCGCGTTGCCGGGTGAACGGCCCATCATCATCAGCGCCGTGATGATCACCAGCGGCAGCGAGTAGAACCAGCCATGACGCAGCACCTGACGCCAGTCGGGTACATCGTCCATGCCGTGCAGGCCGTTCTTGGCGGCATCGAAATGCACCATGCAGAACACGGCGAGGAAGTACAGGATGGCCGGGCCCAGCGCATACAGCATGATCTGGGTGTAGGGCAGACCGGTGAGTTCGGCCATCAGGAAGCCGCCGGCACCCATGATGGGCGGCAGGAAGGCGCCGCCGATGGAGGCGGCCGGCTCGATGGCACCCGCTACGTGCGGTTTGAAGCCGGCGCGCTTCATCATCGGGATGGTGAAGGCGCCGGAGGCCACGGTGTTAGCAATCGCACTGCCGGAGACCGATCCGAACAGCGCCGACGACATCACCGCGACCTTGGCCGGGCCGCCGGTGGAGCGGCCGGCAATGGCCAGCGGCAGGTCGATGAAGAATTTCCCTGCACCGGATTTCTGCAGGAAAGCGCCGAAGAAGATGAACAGGATGACGTAGGTCGCGAGCACCCCGGCCATCACGCCGAACACGCCGTTGGTGGTGATGAACAGCGAGATGGCGAGACGGTCGAAGGAGAAGCCGCGATGCGCGAACAGTTCGGGCAGATAGGGCCCGAACAGCCCGAAGGCAATGGCGCCGATGCCGACCAGCGTGATCGACCAGCCCAGCACGCGGCGGCAGACTTCCAGCGACAGCAGCACGCCGACGATGCCGATCATCTTGTCGAGCTGGTTTTCGGCGCCGGCGCGGTAGTTGAGGGCTTCGAACTGACTGATCCAGTACACCACCGACACCACCACGGCGGCGACCAGGATCAGGTCACTGGCAGTGGGGGCCTGCTGGAAGCGTCGCGCCAGCCACTGGTCGAGCGGCACGAGTACCGCCATGAAGGGCAGCGCCAGCAGCGGCGGGACCCACAGCTGGCCGAAATCCTGCTCCCAGGCCTTGGCGAAGCCGTCGTACTCCCAGGTCTCGCGGAAATAGGTGAGTTGGTCCCACAGTGCGAAAGGCGAGTCGAACACCAGATAGCTGGAGGCCAGCACCGACAGCAGGGCGCCGGCGAAGGCCGACATCACCACAAGCGCCGAACGGCTGCCGGCGGGGTAGAGCAGGAACACCAGCATGCAGGTGATCAGCACGTACACGCCGAGGTGGTACTCGGTGGGCAGGGCCTGGAAGCCGGCACCGTAGAAGTAGATCAGTACCAGCGATGCGCCCAGTAGCGACACGACCCACTGCCACAGCCCCGGAGGCTGCCGCTCGGCCTTGGCCTCTTTCTCGGCCAGTTCCTTGATCTGCTTGCGCTGCTCTTCGTCGAGTGCGTCGAGCGACTTGTCGTCGTCCGCCATGAATTCTCCAGGATACGGTTGCGGCGTGCGCGCGGACGCACGCTGGATGCCGGGAGAATAGGGCGGGGGCCGGAGGGCGGATATTGTGGATTGTTCGGACTGTACGCCCGGTTTTTCAGGCGTTGCGGCTCTTCTGCCACAACACGTCGGGGCGTCCGGCGGCGCGGTTGAGCACGCGAGCCAGCACGAAGAGCAGGTCCGACAGACGGTTGAGGTAGTGGCGCGGAGCGTCGTTGACCGCTTCGCCGGCGCCTTCGGCCAATGCCACCACCACGCGTTCGGCGCGGCGGCAGACGGTGCGGGCCTGATGGGTGAGGGCGGCGGCGCGCGTGCCGCCCGGCAGGATGAAATCCTTCAGCGGCGGCAGCGGTTCATTCAGGTGATCGAGCGCCTGTTCCAGTCGCTCGACGTGATGCGCGGTGATCAGGCTCATTTCGGGGATGCACAGTTCTCCGCCCAGATCGAACAGGTCGTGCTGCACTCCCACCAGCAGTTCGCGCACGTCGTCCGGCAGTTCCTCGCAGAGCAGCACACCGAGCAGCGCATTGAGTTCGTCGACGTCGCCCATGGCATGTACGCGCTGGCTGTTCTTGGAAACGCGTTCGCCGTTGCCGAGGCCGGTGGTGCCGGCGTCGCCGGTGCGGGTGTAGATCTTGCTGAGGCGGTTGCCCATGGTGCTTCTCTCCGTGCGGGAGGGCCGATTATAGGGGAGTGCTGCTGCCTGGCGATGTGGTGTCGAAGCGCAGTTCGATGTCCGTCCCGGTCGGGCCGCTGCTGTCTGCCGCGATGTGCCAGCCGAGACGCTCGCAGATCAGACGCACGATGAACAGCCCGAGTCCGTCCTCAGGGACTGCCTGGCGGGCCGTTGGTTCAGCCAGCCGCGTGCGTGCCCTGTCCGGCAGGCCCTCGCCATGGTCACGGATGAGCAGGCGGTCGGGGTGGATATGTACCTCGACCTTGGCGCGGGTATGGCGGACCGCATTCTGGATGAGGTTGCGCAACAGCATGCGTACCAGCGCGCGGTCTGCCGTGACCCGGATCGGCGCGTCAGGCCGCCGGCAGACGATGCGCTGGCCGGTGTCCGGCGCAAAGGCCTCGATGTCGGCCACTACCTCGGCCACACAGCCGGCCAGGTCGACGGCGGTGATCTCCTCCCGCCCGGTGTGGCGGCGGGCGAGCTTGAGCAGCGCGTCGACATCGCTGCGCATTTCGTCCGCTGCGCGGCGGATGCGCGTGAGCGTGCGACGGTCGGCCTCGCCGAGTGAATCGCGCTGCTCGAGCACGTCGAGCGCGCCGGCAATCACCGCAACCGGCGTGCGCAGTTCATGGCTGGCCAGGCTGATGAGTGATTTCTCGCGCCGGATGTAGGCGTCG
>JAJLLM010000132.1:0-9292 GCA_033837965.1 Pseudazoarcus pumilus | reverse complement strand
GCCAGCCCAGCGCGAAGACGAACTCGCCGGACCACTCGACCACCATGGACTCGGTCGCCCACGCAGCCAGCGCGGTGACGATGAGGGTCGGGATGAACTGGATCACCGCGCCGGTGCGCAGATCGAAGCTCGGGCAGAAGCGCTTCTGGTATAGCGTGCCGGCCGTGATGCCGGCCAGCGCCAGCAGCGCGGGGATGAGCATGGCGCCGAGCGGCGCATCGAAGCCGGCCGCGCCGCTCTGGCCGATCACCACCAGCGCCACGCCGCCGAAGCCCAGCGCCAGCCCGATCCACTGCCGCCCGACCACGCGCTCGCCCAGCAGCCAGCCTGCACCCAGGGCGGTTAGCAAGGGCTGCATGCCGACTACCAGCGCCGTGATGCCGGCCGGCAGACCGGCGCCGATGGCGGTGAACACGCCGCCCAGATACAGGCCATGCACCAGCAGGCCGGACATGCCGATATGCAGGGTCTGGCGGCGGTCCGCCGGCCAGGGCGCGCGCGTGAGCCACACCAGCGGGAGCATCAGCGCGAGCACCAGCGCGTAGCGGATGGCAAGGAAGGTCAGGGGCTCGGCGTAGGGCAGGCCGAGCTTGCCGCCGATGAAGCCCGTGCTCCACAGCACCACGAACAGCATCGGCATCGCGGCGGTGAGCAGGGGGGCGGGCATGACGTGATCCTCGGGGGTGCGGGGTTCCGTAGGTCGGATAAGCGAAGCGCATCCGACTGATGCGCTGATCACCTCTGCGTGCCGGCTGTCAGATGCGCGCCTGCGGCGCTTATCTGACCTACGGCACCTACGGCAGCCTTATTACTCGTCGAACACTGCGGAGGTGTACACCTCCTGAACGTCGTCGAGTGCTTCCAGCGCGTCGAGCAGTTTCTGCATCTTCACCGCGTCGTCGCCGGCAAGCTCGGTCTCGTTGTCGGGCTTCATCGAGACTTCACCGAACTCGGCCTTGAAGCCGGCCTTCTCCAGCGCTTCCTTGATGGCAGTGTATTCATACGGCGCGGTAATGACTTCGATCGAGCCGTCGTCATTGCTGACCACGTCTTCCGCGCCGGCTTCCAGTGCTGCTTCCATCAGCGCGTCCTCGTTGGTGCCCGGAGCGAACATCAGCTGGCCGCAGTGCTTGAACTGGAACGCCACGCAGCCGTCGGTGCCCATGTTGCCGCCGTGCTTGGAGAAGGCGTGGCGGACATCGGCCACGGTGCGCGTCTTATTGTCGGTGAGGCAATCGACCATCACCGCCGCGCCGCCGATGCCGTAGCCCTCGTAGCGGGCTTCCTCGTAGCTCACGCCATCGAGTTCACCAGTGCCGCGCTTGATGGCGCGGTCGATGTTGTCGCCGGGCATGTTCTCGCCCTTGGCCTTGTCCACGGCCAAGCGCAGGCGCGGGTTGAAGTTCGGGTCACCGCCGCCCATGCGCGCGGCAACCGTGATCTCCTTGATCAGCTTGCTGAAGACCTTGCCCCGCTTTTCGTCCTGACGGCCCTTGCGGTGCTGGATGTTGGCCCATTTGGAGTGTCCGGCCATGCTCGTTCTCTGGTGAAAGGTTCGGAAAAGCGCGAATTTTACCCGAAGCCGTGTGCCACCGCCGGTTGACGCAGCCGTTGCAGTTTGTGACGCAATCGCGCGAGCGCCGATCCGGTGCCGGGGCGCGTGGTCTGTTAGATTCATGCCAGACGGGCATGGGTGCCCGCGGGAGGAGGGGGAATGATTCGCTATTTCTGGATGCTGGCCGGCCTGTGCGGTTTGCTGGTCGGGCCCGCAGCGGCGCAGGTGAGCCTGGTCTTCGATGGCTGTACCGATGCGCACGGCAATGCGGTGCGCTCGGTGGCTGATCCGTTGCTCGACAAGGCCTTCGAGACGCGCCTGGAGAACGGGCAGCCGGTCATCCGTTACAACGCCGCGGTGCCTGCCGGCCTGCCCGACCACGTGCGCCTGTTCTTCTATGCCCACGAATGCGCGCGGCTCGAACTGGGACAGGAAGCCGGTGCACTGCGCACGGTGGGCGACGCCTGGCGGGCTGACTGCCGCGCACTGGACACCATTCTGGCCTCGGAGCTGATGAGTCCGCGTCACGTAGTGCGCCTGCAGGACGATCTCATGCTGACCGAAGCCGAGTGGGCGCGCATGCCCGGCCCGGCGCGCGAGATCGATCTGCCGTCCTGCGCGCGCGGTGAGCCACGTGGCAATCTGCGCATTCCGGCGCTGCCGTCGCCCGAGCGCGACAGCTGGAATAGCTGCGTGCACAAGTGTGGTGATACGCTGCTGCAATGCCAGCGCCGCACGTGCAACAGCCTGGATTGCCCGGTGTGCATGCCGGCCAACGAAGCCTGCGTTGCGGCCTGCGGAGAGCCCTGATCGACTGCCCCGCCCGCGAGAGGAATACGCCATGCCCGACCCGATGCTGATCGCCCGTGCCGGCGCCGACGACCTGATGTTGTTGCCCCGTCTGGCCAACCGCCACGGCCTGATCACCGGCGCCACCGGCACGGGCAAGACCGTCACGCTGCAGAAGATGGCGGAATCCTTCGCCGACATCGGCGTGCCGGTGTTCGTGGCCGACATCAAGGGCGACCTCTCCGGCATCGCCGCCGCCGGCAACGCTTCGCCCAAGCTGCTCGAACGGCTGGCCGCCATCGGCATCACCGAGTACACGCCGCGCGCCAACCACGTGGTGTTCTGGGACGTCTTCGGCGAGCTGGGCCATCCGGTGCGCGCCACCGTGTCCGACATGGGCCCGTTGTTGCTCGGCCGCCTGCTCAATCTCAATGACACCCAGGCCGGCGTCCTGCAGATCGTCTTCCGCATCGCCGACGACAACGGCCTGCTGCTGCTCGACCTGAAAGACCTGCGCGCCATGCTGCAGTACGTCGGCGAGAACGCGCGCCAGTTCACCACCGAGTACGGCAACATCTCGGCCGCCTCGGTCGGCGCCATCCAGCGCGGCCTGCTCAACCTCGAAGCGCAGGGCGGCGAACGCTTCTTCGGCGAGCCCATGCTCGATCTGGCCGACCTGATGCAGGCCGGCCCGGATGGCCGCGGCGTGATCAACGTGCTGGCGGCCGAAAAGCTCTATCACTCGCCGCAGCTCTACTCCACCTTCCTGCTGTGGATGCTGTCCGAACTGTTCGAGCAGTTGCCCGAAGTGGGCGACCCCGACAAACCCAAGCTGGTGTTCTTCTTCGACGAGGCCCACCTGCTGTTCCGCGACGCGCCCAAGGCGCTGGTCGAGAAGGTCGAGCACGTCGTGCGCCTGATCCGCTCCAAGGGCGTCGGGGTGTACTTCGTCACGCAGAGCCCGCTCGACGTGCCCGACGCCGTGCTCGGCCAGCTCGGCAACCGCGTGCAGCACGCGCTGCGCGCCTTCACGCCGCGCGACCAGAAAGCGGTGAAGAGTGCGGCCGAGACCATGCGTCCCAACCCCGCCTTCAATGCCGCCGAGGTCATCACCGAACTGGGCGTGGGCGAAGCGCTGGTGTCCTTTCTCGACGAAAAGGGCCGCCCCGGCGTGACCGAGCGAGCCTCCGTAATCGCGCCGAATTCACGGCTGGGCCCGCTCACGCCGGCCGAGCGCGAAGCCATCGTGCGCAACTCGGTGCTGCACGGCCACTACGAGCGCGAGGTGGACCGCGAATCGGCCTACGAACTGCTGCGCGCCCAGGCCGAAGCCCGTCTGGCCGAGGCGCCGGCGCAGAAGCCCGCTGCCTCCGGTGGCGGCATGTCGGACGTGCTGTTCGGCTCCACCGGCCCGCGCGGCGGCAAGCGCGACGGCCTGGTGCAGATCGCCGCCAAGACCGTCACCCGCACCATCGGCAGCGCCATCGGGCGCCAGCTGGTGCGCGGCGTACTCGGTTCATTGTTCGGGGGACGCAGGTAGCCGCATCTTTCGTCCGCCGCCGCTGTCGAACATTCGCACCGCAACGAGGAGGAAGGCCATGACCCCGCAATCGCTTGCCGATCTGATCGCCGACATCGAAGCCGAGGACCCGGTCGATCTGGGTGACCTGTCCATCGACGAGGCCGACGCCCGTTCGCTGATGGCCAGTCACCTGTGCGACCTCGACCGGCGGCTGGTCGAACACGGCCTGGCCGCCGAAGAGCGCCTGGAAATGATGGCCGCCATCGCAGCACACACCATGGTCGAGAACCTCACGCTTCACATGAAGCGTCTGCGCAGCGGCGAGGATGGCATCGACGCCTTCCGCGACTGGATGGGGCGGCACGGGATGCACTGAGCCGTGCGCCGCTTGTTTGCGGCTACCGCTTGCTGAACTGTTGGCGGTTGTCTTGACGTGCGTTGGCCGGGACTCGTCCCGGCCGCTCGAGGCATGAATTGCCGACTACGTTAGGACCTGGTCGACGCCAGAACCTGCCGTCAGGGTTGAGCTGATGTAGCGGCGGTCAGCCCTAGCCGCCGGCAGATCTCGATGGTCGGGCCATCCTGGTTCATGGAATAGAAGTGCAGGCCCGGCGCGCCTTCTTCGATCAGGCGCTCGCACAGTTCCGTCACCACGTCGAGGCCGAAGGCGCGCACGGAGTCGCTGTCATCGCCGAAGGCTTCGAACTTGCGGCGCATCCAGCGCGGAATTTCGGCGCCGCACATGTCGGAGAAGCGGGCCAGCTTGGAGAAGCTGGTGATCGGCATGATGCCCGGCACGATGGGGATGGCCACGCCCAGCGCCTGCGCCTCGTCGACGAAATGGCTGTAGGCGTCGAGGTTGTAGAAATACTGGGTGATGGCGGAATCCGCGCCGGCGTCGACCTTGCGTTTGAAGGCCTGCAGGTCGTCGCGCGGGCTCTTGGCCTGCGGGTGCCATTCCGGGTAGGCCGCGACTTCGAGGATGAAGCGGTCGCCGGTCTCGGCGCGGATGAACTCGACCAGTTCGTTGGCGTAGCGGAATTCGCCGCTGGCGCCAGCGCCGGAGGGCAGGTCGCCGCGCAGGGCGACGATGCGGCGGATGCCGGCTTCGGCATATTCATTCAGGATGGCGCGCAGCTCGGCGCGGCTGGAGCCGATGCACGACAGGTGCGGCGCGGCTTCCGAGCCGCTGGCGGCGATCTCGCGTACGGTGTTGAAGGTGCGTTCGCGCGTCGAGCCGCCCGCGCCGTAGGTCACCGAGAAGAACTGCGGGGCGAGTGCGGCGGCGAGTCGCTGCTGGACGCCGCGCAGCTTCTCGGCCCCTTCGGGCGTCTGAGGCGGGAAGAATTCAACGGAAAGTTCAGTGTTGTGCATGTTGCATCCAGAGGAAGAATTCGCGGTTGCCGTCACCGCCGGTGATGGGTGAATCGAACCAGTCGCGTACGGCCAGCCTGCATTCGGCGGCGGCCTGACGGAGACGGGTTTCGACCTCCGCGTACAGCGCGGCATCGCGCACGATGCCGCCTTTGCCCAGACCCTTGGGGCCGACCTCAAACTGCGGTTTGACGAGTGTGAGGATTTCGCCGTGTGGCGCCAGCAGTGCCGGCCAGCGCGGCATCAGCAGGGTCAGCGAGATGAAGCTCGCATCGCACACGATGAGGTCGAAGCCGGCGATCGGATAGTGCGCGCCGAGTTGCGCGGCGTCGAGTTCGCGCGCGTTCAAGCCTTCCAGCGTGATGCAGCGAGCGTCCTGCGCGAGCTTTGCGGCGAGTTGGCCGTGACCGACCTCCACGCCCACCACGCGAGCCGCGCCGGCCTGCAGCAGGCAGTCGGTGAAACCGCCGGTTGACTGGCCGACGTCGAGGCAGATGCGGCCGTTGGCATCCACGGCGGTGTGTGCCAGCGCACCGGCCAGTTTCAGGCCGCCGCGCGAGACGAAGCGTTCGGCTTCATCCGGTGCGACCTGCAACTCGGCCGTTGGCAGCAGCAGGTGCGAGGCCTTGCGCAGCGTGGTGCCGTCGGCGATGACGCGTCCGGCGGAAATGGCTTCCTGAGCCCGCGCGCGCGACGTGGCCAGCCCGCGCTCGACCAGCAGCGCGTCGGCGCGCAGTAGGCCGCCGTGGTCAACCGGCGCCTGGGGCGCTCGCGTTGCCGGGGCGGACCGCTGCTTGCGGGCGTGGAAGGAGTTCATCGACATGGATCAGCGGATTCCGATGACCTCGACCGGGTTGTCGTACACGTCGTGCCGCTTGTCGTACAGCGGGATGGTGGTGCCATTGACGCGGTTGTGGGTGAGGTTGTCGATGTTCACGTCGGCGATGACGATCTGCTCGACGTTGACCGTGCCCTCGGCGGCAATGCCGTCACGCGCGAAGGGGAAATCCGACGGCGTGATGATGCTCGCCTGGCCGTAATGCACGCCCAGCCCCTGCACCGGCAGGTTGCCCACGGTGCTGGTCATGGCGACATACACCTGGTTCTCGATGGCGCGCGCGTGACAGCAGTAGCGCACGCGCAGGAAGCCCTGGCGGTCGTCGGTGCACGACGGCACGAAGAGGATGTCGGCGCCGGCTTCACTGACCATGCGCGCCAGTTCCGGGAACTCGATGTCGTAGCAGATCAGGATGGCGATCTTGCCGTAGGGCGTGTCGAACAGGCGCAGCTGGTCGCCCGCCGCGGTGTCCCACATCTCGCGTTCCCAGCGCGTGCGGTGGATCTTGTCCTGCTCGTGTACTTCGCCTTCAGGCGTGAACAGGTAGGCGGTGTTGTAGAGCTGGCCGTCGCGCAGCGTGGGGTGGCTGCCGCCGATCAGGAATACGCGCCACTCGGCCGCCAGTTCGCGCATCAGCTCGATGTAGCGGCCGGTGTAGTCGTGCATGTTGCGCACGGCTTCGGGCAGTTCGCGGGTGTCCATGAAGGACAGCAGCTGGGTGGTGAAGATTTCCGGCAGCAGCACGAAGTGCGGGCGGTAGTCGCCCGCGGCCTGCATGACGAAACGGACCTGGTTCTCGAATCCGGACCAGTCGTGGATCTGGCGCAGCAGGTACTGCACCGCGGCGATACGTACGATCATCGGTCGTCCTCCTCGGGGATGCGCGTGGGCGCACCGGGGTCGTAGTCGGGGTTGAGCCACACGATTAGTGAAGCATTGCCGAGCGATTCGGTATCTTCCGGCAGGTAGCCGTGCACCACGCCGCAGTAGCTGAAGCCTTCGTGCAACTGGAAGCCCAGCACCGGATCGCTGATGTCACCCCAGATCACGCGTTTGGCGTATTCCTCGGCGGTCATGCGGTCGGCGAAGCGGTGATAGCCCGGCATGCGGCCACAGGCAATGATGCGCTTGAGGTTCATGCGCCGGCAGATGTCGCGCCGGCCTTCGTACAGTGCGTGGCCGATGCCGCTGCCGCGCAGCTCCGGGTTCACGAAGACCTCGGCACCGTACAGCGTGCGGCCCATCGGGTTGTGGCTGTCGAAGCTGCCGCTGGCGGTGATCTCGTCCCAGGAGTGGTGCTCGCCCCAGTCGTCCCAGGTGATCACCAGCGAGCTGGCGCAACCGGCCAGTTCGCCGTCCACCTCGGCAACGAGCTGGCCCTGCGGGAACAGCTCGAGCTGGTGATGCATCTGCTCGGCCGACCACGACGGGATGTCGGGGTAGACGCGACGCTGCAGCGCGATCAGCGGCTCGATGTCAGTGGGGCGGGTGGGGCGAACGGTAGCCTGGGACATGGCATTCCTCTGCGGGCGCCCCGGCGGACCGGGGCGCGTTGCATCAGTAGCGATAGTGATCCGGCTTGTACGGACCTTCCTGCGGCACGCCGATGTAGGCTGCCTGCTCTGCGCTCAGCTCGGTCAGCTGCGCGTTGAGCTTCTTCAGCTGCAGTCGCGCGACTTTCTCGTCGAGGTGCTTGGGCAGGGTGTGCACGCCCACCGGGTAACGCTCGGGGTGCTGGAACAGCTCGATCTGCGCGATGGTCTGGTTGGCGAAGGACGAACTCATGACATAACTCGGGTGGCCGGTGGCGCAACCGAGGTTCACGAGGCGGCCCTTGGCCAGCAGGATGATGCGCTTGCCATCGGGGAAGATGACGTGATCGACCTGCGGCTTGATCTCGTCCCACTCGTAGTCGTCCAGCGAGGCAACGTCGATCTCGTTGTCGAAGTGGCCGATGTTGCACACGATGGCCTGATCCTTCATGCGCGCCATGTGGTCATGTGTGATGACGTGATAGTTGCCGGTGGCGGTCACGAAGATGTCGGCATGCTCGCAGGCATAGTCCATGGTGACCACGCGGTAGCCTTCCATCGCCGCCTGCAGCGCACAGATCGGATCGATTTCGGTGACCCACACCTGCGCCGACAGCGCGCGCAGGGCCTGCGCGGAGCCCTTGCCCACGTCGCCGTAGCCGGCAACCACGGCGATCTTGCCGGCGATCATCACGTCGGTGGCACGCTTGATGCCGTCCACCAGCGATTCGCGGCAGCCGTAGAGGTTGTCGAACTTGCTCTTGGTGACCGAATCATTGACGTTGATGGCCGGGAAGCGCAGCTCGCCGCGTTGGTGCATCTGGTACAGGCGATGCACGCCGGTGGTGGTTTCCTCGGTCACGCCGCGAATCTTGTCCAGACGGGTGGAGTACCACTTGGGGTCGGCCGCCAGACGGGCCTTGATGGCGGCGAACAGCTCGCGCTCTTCCTCGGAGGTCGGCTTGGCCAGCACCGAGGCGTCCTGTTCGGCGCGTGCGCCCAGGTGCAGCAGCAGCGTGGCATCGCCACCGTCGTCGAGAATCATGTTCGAGTAGCCGCCGTCCGACCATTCGAAGATGCGGTGGGTGTAGTCCCAGTAGTCGGCCAGGGTCTCTCCCTTCACCGCGAAGACCGGCACGCCGGTGGCGGCAATGGCCGCGGCGGCGTGGTCCTGCGTCGAGAAGATGTTGCACGAGGCCCAGCGTACTTCGGCGCCGAGCGCGGTCAGCGTCTCGATCAGCACCGCGGTCTGGATGGTCATGTGCAGCGAACCGGTAATGCGCGCGCCCTTGAGCGGTTGCGAGGCGGAAAACTCCTCGCGGATGGCCATCAGGCCGGGCATTTCGGTTTCTGCGATGCGGATTTCCTTGCGTCCCCAGTCGGCCAGCGACAGATCGGCAACGACGCAATCCTTGATGTCAGCCACAGCGTTCATGCTTTGCTCCTGCATGGGCCGGGCGGGGAGGGGAGGCAGTTCGTGCTCTCGCCCTGCACCAACCCGGCGAGGTTGGATGGGCGAGCGCGGTTGTGGCGATGCCGCTTGCTGGCGGCTTCCGAGCCTGGGGCCGGGCGGGAACCCGACGCCTTGCAGCGCTCCTCGGAAACGGGGTCGAGTATACCCGACTGTGCGGGCGCGGTCAGCCGCTGCCGTCTTCGCGGCCCTGATGACGCATCAGGCTGAT
>JAJLLM010000131.1:0-30442 GCA_033837965.1 Pseudazoarcus pumilus | reverse complement strand
CCCGACGCAGGGCCTGCTCGACATGTACACCATCCGCCACTTCAAGGGCGACTTCACGCGCCTGGTGGTGGCCATCGTCGGCGACGTGCTGCATTCGCGCGTGGCGCGCTCGCAGATCGCCGCACTGAAGACGCTGGGCGTGCCGGAGATCCGCGTCATCGGCCCCAAGACACTACTGCCGACCGGGCTGGAAGCCTGGGGCGTGCGTGTCTTCCACGACATGGAAGAGGGCCTGAAAGACGTCGACGTCGTGATGATGCTGCGCCTGCAGAACGAGCGCATGAACGGCGCCCTGCTGCCGACGCCGCAGGAGTTCTACAAGGTATGGGGCCTCACCGCCGATAAGCTCGCGCGCGCGCGGCCCGACGCCATCGTGATGCACCCCGGCCCGATGAACCGCGGCGTGGAGATCGACTCCGCCGTGGCCGACGGCGCGCAGGCCGTCATCCTAAACCAGGTCACCTTCGGCATCGCCGTGCGCATGGCGGTGATGAGCATGCTCGCAGCCTGACAGAGAGCGGAGCCAGACGAGAGACATGAAGATCAAGATCAGCAACGGCCGCGTCATCGACCCCGCCCACGGCGTCGACGCGGTACAGGACCTCTACATCGCGGCCGGCCGCGTCGTCGCGTTGGGCAGCGCACCGGACGGCTTCGAGCCGCAACGCGTCATCGACGCCAGCGGGCTGGTGGTCAGCCCCGGACTCATCGATCTGGCCGCGCGCCTGCGTGAGCCCGGCTACGAATACCGCGCCACGCTCGAGTCCGAAATGGATGCCGCGATGGCCGGTGGCGTCACCAGCCTCGCCATCCCGCCGGACACCGACCCCGCACTAGACGAACCCGGCCTGGTCGAGATGCTGTGCTACCGCGCAAAGCAGCTCAACCGCGCGCACGTCTATCCGGTCGGCTCGCTCACCATCGGCTTGAAGGGCGAGCGCCTGTCGGAAATGGCGCAACTGGTCGAAGCCGGCTGCTTTGCCTTCAGTCAGGCCAACGTACCCATCGTCGACAACGCCGTGCTGATGCGCGCCATGCAGTACGCCGCGACCTTCGGCTTCCGCGTCTGGCTGCAGCCGCTGGCGCCCTTCCTGTCGCGCGGCGGCTGCGCGCACGACGGTGAAGTGGCCGCCCGCCTCGGCCTCACCGGTATCCCGGTCGAAGCCGAGACAGTGGCGCTGTTCACCTATCTGCGGCTGGCCCGCGTGACCGGTGCGCGGCTGCACATCACGCGCCTGTCCAGCGCCGAAGGCCTGGGCCTGATCGAACAGGCGCGCAGCGAGGGCATGGACGTCACCTGCGACGTGTCGATCAACCACCTGCACCTGTGCGATCAGGACATCGGCTACTTCGACGCCAACTGCCACCTCGTACCGCCGCTGCGTGCCGCCAGCGACCGCGATGCGCTACGCGCCGGCCTGGCCGACGGCCGCATCAACGCACTGTGCTCGGACCACACGCCGGTGGATGACGACGGCAAGCTCGCGCCGTTCAGCGAATCCGAAGCCGGCGCGACCGGCCTCGAACTGCTGCTGTCGCTGACGCTGAAATGGGCGGAAGACGCCGGCCTGGACCTGCCGGCGGCACTGTCACGCGTGACCTGCGATGCCGGCAGGCTCGTGGGCATCACCAAGGCCGGGCATCTGGCACCGGGCGCACGCGCCGACGTATGCATCTTCGATCCGGCCGCACGTCACGTGGTGACGCGCGACCGCCTGCGCAGCCAGGGCAAGAACACCCCGTTCCTCGGCCACGAGCTGCCGGGCGCGGTGCGCTATACGCTGGTGGAAGGTCAGGTGATGTTCGAGGCCTGAGGGCTCACAGCCCGCCGACCACCAGCGGCACGAAGCTGCCGCGCAGGCCGGCCAGCACCACCAGCAGGATCTGCAGCAACAGCAGCAGCACCAGCGGTGACAGGTCCACCCCGGCAATGGGCGGGATGACGCGGCGGAAGGGCCGCAGGAAGGGTTCGGCCAGATGCCGCACGAGCGGCGCGGCCGGTG
Organism: Pseudazoarcus pumilus; assembly: GCA_033837965.1. Lineage (GTDB taxonomy): Bacteria > Pseudomonadota > Gammaproteobacteria > Burkholderiales > Rhodocyclaceae > Pseudazoarcus > Pseudazoarcus pumilus_A. The sequence goes on along the minus strand of JAJLLM010000131.1, from coordinate 28,439 downwards.
CATGTGGCGCCACCCAGGACAGCACGGCCGATACCAGCACCAGCCCGAACACCAAGTAAACGGCCATGCGCGCCAGCTCGATCAGCCCCATGCCGGCCAGGCCCAAGGCTACGCCACCGGCCCCGCCGAAGGGCACACCACGCAAGGTCAGTTCGATGGCAACGAAAGCCACCTGCGCCAGCCAGGCGGGCAGCAGGCTGGCCATGTCCAGCCCCCACAGCCCCGGCACGACGCGGCGCAGCGGACGCACGACCCAGTCGGTGGTCTTCAGTACGAACTGACCCAACTGGTTGCGGAACGGAACGCGCTGCCACTGCATGAAGAAGCGCGCCAGCAGCAGCAGCGTGAAGGCACCGAAAACGAAGTGGATGAGCAGGAATACGATCTGACCGAGCATCTCAGCGCCCCCCCAGTTCGTCGCCGAGTTCGCGCCCGCGCGCCTCGGCCGCCGCAACGGCGCGGCCGACCAGACCGACCAGATCACCCTCGCCGAATACCGCCAGCGCGGCGGCCGTGGTGCCGCCCTTGGACGTCACCTTCTCGCGCAGCACGCCCGGCGAATCCGCCGAAGAAGCCGCCAGCCGGGCCGCGCCGAGCACGGTGTCGAGCGCCAGCCTGCGCGCGGTGGCAGCATCGAAGCCGCGCGCCACGGCGGCGGCTTCCAGCGCCTCGATGAAGTGGAAGACATAGGCCGGACCGCTGCCCGAGACTGCCGTGACCGAATCCATGCGCGCCTCGTCCTCCACCCACACCACACTGCCGACGGCCGACAGGATGCGCTCTGCGGCTTCACGACCGGCGGCATCGACGGCCCGCGGCGCGTACATGCCGGTCACGCCCGCGCCGATCAGTGCCGGCGTGTTGGGCATGGCGCGCGCAACACGACCATGCCCGCCGAGCCAGCGCGACAGATCGGCCACCCGCAGACCCGCCGCGACGCTGATCACCAGTGCATTGCCCAGGGCTCCCGCGAGTGGCGCCAGTACTTCGCGCATCTGCTGCGGCTTGACGGCCAGCACCACCACGTCCGCCCCGCGCGCCACGCCGGCATCGGCCGACACGCCGACGCCCCAGGTGCGCTCCAGCCAGTCGCGGCGCTCCTGTGCGAGTTCGACCACGACCACATCGGAGGCCGCGACGTCTCGCTCCAGCAGACCACCGATGAGGGCGGCCGCCATGTTGCCGCCGCCGAGAAATACGATCTTCATGCTGCCCTTCACTCCGTCGGTTGGGGGGTGTAATCACGTGCGCCGAAGATGGCGCTGCCGACGCGCACCAGCGTGCTGCCCTCGGCGATGGCCGCCTCCAGGTCGTCGGACATGCCCATCGACAGCGTATCGAGTTCGAACCCGCCAGCAACCAGCACGTCGCGCAAGCGGCACAGGGTTTCGAAACGGGACTGCAGCAGGGCCTTGTCGGGAGTCGGCTCGGGGATGCACATCAGGCCCCGCAGACGCAGGCGCGGTAGCCCCGCCACGATGCGGGCCAGCGCTGTGACTTCGTCCGGAGCGACGCCACTCTTGCTGGCCTCGCCACTGACATTGACCTGGATGCACACCTGCAGCGGCGGCAGATGCGGGTCGCGCTGCTCGTCCAGGCGGCGTGCGATCTTCTCGCGCTCGATGGAGTGCACCCAGTCGAAGGACGTGGCCACCAGGCGGGTCTTGTTGGACTGCAGCGGGCCGATGAAATGCCACTCGAGCGGCAGGGCCGACAGTTCGGCACGCTTGGCCACGCCCTCCTGCACATAGTTCTCGCCGAAGGCGATCTGGCCGGCTGCGGCTGCTTCGCGCACGTGATCCGCCGGCCAGGTCTTGCTCACCGCAAGCAGCCGGACCGTCGCGGGATCACGCCCTGCCGCTGCCGCGGCCGCGGCGATGCGGGCGCGCACGGCTTGCAAGTTGGCAGCGATTGTTGTCATATACCGGCGTCCGGCCCGTCTCTCCAGCAGGCGCCGAGTATAGCACCCCGCCTGTGGCCGCCTTCCGACCCAACCCAGCCCAGATAGCTCATGGACATTACTGAACTGCTCGCGTTTGCGGTCAAGAACAAGGCCTCGGACCTCCACATGTCGGCCGGCCTGCCCCCGATGATCCGGGTGCATGGCGACATCCGGCGCATCAACCTGCCGCCGATGGAGCACAAGGACGTACACGCCATGGTGTACGACATCATGAACGACTCGCAGCGCAAGCAGTACGAGGATGAACTCGAATGCGACTTCTCGTTCGAGATTCCCAACCTCTCGCGCTTCCGCGTCAACGCCTTCAACCAGAACCGCGGCGCCTCAGCCGTGTTCCGGACCATCCCGTCCAAGGTGCTGACGCTCGAAGACCTCAACGCACCTAAGATCTTCAAGGACATCTCCGAGCAGCCGCGCGGCATCGTGCTGGTCACCGGCCCGACCGGCTCGGGCAAATCGACCACGCTGGCGGCGATGGTCGATTACATCAACGAGAACCAGTATTCGCACATCCTCACCATCGAGGACCCGATTGAATTCGTGCACACCTCCAAGCGCTGCCTGATCAACCAGCGCGAAGTGCATCGCGACACGCTGTCGTTCAACAACGCGCTGCGCTCCGCCCTGCGCGAAGACCCGGACGTGATCCTGGTCGGCGAGATGCGCGACCTCGAAACCATCCGTCTCGCGCTGACCGGCGCCGAGACCGGTCACCTGGTGTTCGGCACCCTGCACACCTCGTCGGCCGCCAAGACCATCGACCGTATCATCGACGTCTTCCCCGCAGACGAGAAGGAAATGGTCCGCGCCATGCTTTCCGAATCACTGCGCGCGGTGATCTCGCAAACCCTGCTGAAGACCAAGGACGGTTCCGGCCGCGTCGCCGCGCACGAGATCATGCTCGGCACACCGGCCATCCGGAACCTGATCCGCGAGAACAAGATTGCGCAGATGTATTCGTCCATCCAGACCGGTCAGTCGGTGGGCATGCAGACGCTCGACCAATGCCTGACCGAACTGGTCCGGCGCAACATCGTGTCGGTCACCGAGGCACGCATGCGAGCCCAGAACAAGGATGCTTTCGCCGGCTGAAGCCGCCGAAGCCCCACCGCGAGCGGAGCAGCAGATGGAACGCGACCAGGCCCTCAAATTCATGCACGATCTGCTCAAGCTGATGGTGCAGAAGAACGGTTCGGACCTCTTCATCACGGCGGGCTTCCCGCCGGCCATCAAGGTGGACGGCAAGATCATTCCGCAGTCCAACCAGGTTCTCACCCCGCAGCACACGGCCGAACTCGCCCGCGCGATCATGAACGACCGTCAGGCCGCGGAATTCGAGGCCTCCAAAGAGTGCAACTTCGCCGTAGCGCCGCCTGGCATCGGCCGCTTCCGTGCCAATGCCTACCTGCAGCAGAGCCGCGTGGGACTCGTCCTGCGCACCATCTCCCAAACCATCCCGACCTTCGAGGACCTCGGCCTGCCGACCATCCTCAAGGAAGTCGCGATGACCAAGCGCGGGCTGGTGATCTTCGTCGGCGGCACCGGCACCGGCAAGACCACCTCACTGGCCTCGATGGTGGATTTCCGCAACGAGCACTCCTACGGCCACATCATCACCGTCGAAGATCCGATCGAATTCGTGCATCAGCACAAGAACTGCATTATCACGCAGCGCGAGATCGGCATCGACACCGAAGGCTGGGAAGCGGCACTGAAGAACACCCTGCGCCAGGCGCCGGACGTCATCCTGATGGGTGAGATTCGCGACCGCGAGACCATGGACTACGCCGTGGCATTCGCCGAAACCGGCCACCTGTGCCTCGCGACCCTGCACGCCAACAGCACCAACCAGGCACTCGACCGCATCATCAACTTCTTCCCGGAAGACCGCCGCCAGCAACTGCTGATGGACCTTTCGCTGAACCTGCGCGCCCTGATCTCGCAGCGCCTGCTGCCACTGAAGGATCGCAAGGGCCGCGTGCCGGCCATCGAGGTAATGCTGAACTCACCGCTGATCGCCGACCTCATCTTCAAGGGCGACGTACCGGGCATCAAGGAAATCATGAAGCGCTCGCGCGAGCTCGGCATGCAGACCTTCGACCAGGCGCTCTTCGACCTCTACGAGGAAGAGCTCATCAGCTACGAAGATGCGCTGCGTAACGCCGACTCGGTGAACGACCTGCGTCTGCAGATCAAACTCAACAGCCGCCACGGCGAGAAGGACTTCCTCGCCGGCACGCAGAACCTCGACATCGTGTGACGGCCGTCAGGCGGCGGGCTTGTCCCGGCCGCTGCCGGCAAACATGCGGTATTCGTAGAGTCGGCATTCCAGCGCGCCGTTGAACAGCGGCGTGCGTCGGCTGGCTTTCAACCCCATGCCTTTGGGCAGTGCCGGATCGGCACTGAGGAAATGGCAGCGCCAGCCCGCCCAGTGCTGCTTGAGCGCATCGCCCAGTTCCGGGTAGAAGGCTGCCAGTTCGCTTTCCTCGCCGATGCGCACGCCATACGGCGGGTTGGTCACCATCACGCCGGACTCGACCGGCGGATCGATCTCCAGAATGTCCGCACGCATCAGGCGCACGCAGTCCTTCAGCCCCGCCGCTTCCAGGTTTACGCCAGCACGGCGCACCTGCTCCGCCACCAGATCGGCACCATAGATCGCCAGTTCGCGTGGCGGCTTGCGCCGTGCCTCGGCTTCCGAGCGCAGTTTCGCCCAGCCCGCACGATCGAAGTTCTTCAGCCGCTCGAAGGCGAAACGGCGCCCCAGCCCGGGGGCCACATCCAGCGCAATCTGCGCCGCTTCGATGAGGAAGGTGCCGCTGCCGCACATCGGATCGATCAAGGCCTCGTCCGGCGTCCAACCCGCCAGCCGCAGGATGCCGGCCGCGAGGTTTTCCTTCAGCGGCGCCTCGACCGCGGCGCGTTTGAAGCCGCGCTTGTAGAGCGGCTCGCCGGAGGTGTCGAGATACAGCGTAACGGCATCCTTGGTGAGGAAGGCATGCACGCGCACGTCGGGATTGGCGGTATCCACACTCGGGCGCTTGCCCGAGACCGTGCGAAAGTGGTCGCACACGGCGTCCTTGATGCGCAGCGTGATGTATTCCAGGCTCTTGAGCTGCGAGCGCTGGGCGGTCACATACACGCGGATGGTGTCGTCGGTGGTAAACCAGCGCGCCCAGGTCGGTGCATAGGCGATGCGGTAGATGTCCTCCTCGCCGCGATAGCGCCCCTCGGTGATCTTCCACAGCACGCGCGTTGCAATGCGCGACTCGAGGTTCACCCGATAGCAGGTCAGCCAGTCGCCCTTGAAACCGACTCCACCATGCGTCGGCTCGATGGACTGCGCGCCCAGCGCCTTGAGTTCGTCCGCCAGCGCGGCTTCCAGCCCCCGCGGGCAGGGCGAAAAAAACACTTCGGCCATGCAGCCCTCCGATCAGAACGGTTTGAGCACCGTCAGGAATACGATTGCGAACAGCACCAGCACCGGCACCTCGTTGAACCAGCGGTACCACACGTGGCTGCGCGTATTGCGCCCGGCAGCGAAATCGCGCAGCAGCTTGCCGCAGTACAGGTGGTAGAGCACCAGTCCCATCACCAGCGTCATCTTGGCGTGCAGCCAGCCACCCGAAAAACCGTAGCCCTGCCACAACCACAGGCCGAGACCCAGCGCCAGCGCACCCAACGGCGTCATGAAGCGGTACAGCTTGTGCTCCATCAGGGCCAGTCGCTCGCGCGTGGCGGCGTCCTCGACCATGGCGTGATTGACGAACAGGCGCGGCAGATAGAACAGGCCGGCGAACCACGACACCACGAACACGATGTGCAGCGACTTGAGGATCAGCACGCGGACTTTCCTTGCTCGGCAAGGGCCGCGGCGAAACCATCCGCGACCGTGGGATGCACCAGCCGCAGGCGCAGTTCGCGCAACGCGCGCGAGCCGTCGATGCGGCGCGATTCGGACATGAAGGACAAAGCCATTGGCGAGAGCTTCTGCGCCAGTTCGGTACGCCCCAGACGCGGCGGCGGAGGCAAACCGAACGTCCGGGCGGCCAGTTCGAAGTACTCGCCCATCTTCATGTCCGTCTGATCGACGGCATTGTAGACGCGTCCCGCACGCCCCCGGAACAGCGCGAGGCAGGCCATGCGGGCCAGGTCTTCGGCATGGATGTGGTTAGTGAACACATCTTCGTCCGGCATCAGCACGGGATCGCCGCGGCGCAGACGATCCAGCGGCAGACGGTCGCCGGCGTAGATACCCGGCGCGCGCAGGATGCTCACAGCACAGCCGTTGCGCGCACCGAAGCCGCGCAGGCGGCGCTCGGCATCGACCCGTCGGCGCGCCCGCGCAGTGGTCGGCCGACAGGGCCGGGTTTCGTCAATGCGCGCACCCGCACAATCTCCGTAAACCCCTGTCGTACTTATGTATATCAGTCGCTGTGGTAGACTCCGCCCGCCCGCGAGCGCCGCCAGCAAGCGCTGCGTGCGGGCATCTCCGGCCCCTTCGGTCGGGGGTGGCGCGAAATGCAGCACCGCGTCGGCAATGCCGGCGAGTCGGGCCAGACTGGCCGCGTCGTCCAGGTCGGCCAACAGCGGCACGGCGCCGAGCCTACGCAGGCGCTCACAGCCGTCCGGCCGACGCGTCAGCGCGAACACGCGAAAGCGCCGCGCCAGCCACGGGATCGCGCGACCGGCCACATCGCCGGCACCGACGATCAGGATTCTTTTCATCGCAGGATTATCCCACGTCCGATGACCTTCACGATTTCACTTCAGCCCGGTGGGCAACAGTTCTCCATCTCCGCAGAGCAGACCGTTCTCTAAGCCGCACTCGCCGCCGGTTTCGTTGTCCCCTATGGTTGCCGTGACGGCGCCTGCGGCGCCTGCAAGGCCCGCGTCAATCACGGCACCATCGAACAAGGCGCGATTTCAGCCACGGCACTGAGCGCCGCCGAGCGCGCCGAAGGCATGGCCCTGCTGTGCAAGGCCCACGCCCTGAGCGACCTCGACATCTCAGTGCGCAGCCTCACGCGCGCGGGCGACCTGCCCATCAAGAAGCTGCCCTGCCGCGTGCAGTCCATCGACTTCCCCGCAGCCGACGTGGCCGTACTGAAGGTCAAGCTGCCGGCGTCGGAACCCTTCCGCTTCCACGCCGGGCAATACATCGACTTCCTGCTCGACGGCGGGCGCCGGCGCAGCTTCTCGATCGCCAATGCGCCGCTCGCCGCCGACCATCTGGAACTGCACATCCGCCGCATCGACGGTGGCAGCTTCACCGGCCATGTGTTCAGCGCCATGAAACCGCGCGACATCCTGCGCTTCGAAGGCCCGCTGGGCAGTTTCGGGCTGGGCAGCGGCAACGGCCCCGCCATCCTGATTGCAGGTGGCACCGGCTTCGCCCCGATCAAGAGCATGGTCGAGGATCTCATTGCATCCGGCCGCCAGCGCCCGCTCACGCTGTACTGGGGAGCACGCACCCGCGAGGGCCTGTACATGGATGAGGTGGCGCGCGGCTGGGAGCAATCCCTGCCGGGCTTCCGCTACGTGCCGGTGCTGTCCGAGGCCTCGCCTGCGGACGGCTGGACAGGGCGTACCGGCCTCGTACATCATGCCGTCATGGCCGATCTGACCGACCTCTCCGGCTTCGAAGTCTATGCCTGCGGCGCTCCAGCCATGATCGACGCCGCACGCGCTGATCTGACGGGGCAATGCGGATTGGCCCCCGAAGCGTTCTTCGCCGACGCATTCACCTTCGCCAGCGCCTGAGCCATGCCGCAAACGACCCTCTTCACCCGCGAGCCTGTCGTCAATCGCAAACGGGCCATCACCGCCAACCGGCTGATCGCGCACGGCCCGGATGTCGCCTCGGTCGTGGAAACCCTCAACGCCCTGCAGGATGTGTGGCCGACGCACCATCCGGTATTCGTCTCGCTGGCCCGCCTGGTGCCGACGCCCGACCTGATGAGCTGGCAGGCGCCGCCCAATGCCATGGTCGAGATTCCCGCCCAGGCCATTGCGCACCCGCGCACGCTGGAACTGCTCGAACAACTGCAGTCGGCCAATGTGCAGACCTGCCTGGCCTGGCATGCCCCCGACACCGTGGTGCCGCCAAACACCGACTGGCGCTTTGCCATTTCCGATGCGCGCAAGCACCCTGCTCCGGGCAATCCGCCCGGCGTGCCGCTGGCCTGGGGGCTGAACGATCTTGCCGCCTTCCAGAGCGCCATCCAGCAGGGTTACGAAGGCGCTTCCGGCTGGTTCTTCCTGCGCGGACACCCGGCCCCCAAGGCGCTGGCGCCGGCCCACGGGCAGATCGTGCAGTTGCTCAACCTTGTACGCAACAACGCTGACATCGGCAAGATCGAGCAGTTGCTCAAGCAGGATGTCGCCATCTCCTACAAGCTGCTGCGCTACATCAACTCGGCCGGTTTCGGCCTGATGGTGGAGATCCAGTCCTTCCGCCACGCGGTCAGCATCCTCGGCTACGACGCGCTCAACAAATGGCTGTCGCTGCTGCTGGTGACCGCCAGCCGCGATCCTTCGGCGCCCGCACTGATGCAGACTGCCATCGTGCGCGGCCGCTTCATGGAAATCCTCGGCGCCTCGTGGCTCGACAGCAGCCACCATGACAACCTCTTCATCACCGGCGCCTTTTCCCTCTTGCCCCTGCTGACCGGCACCGGCATCCAGGAGATCGTCGAGGCCATGACGCTGCCGGAGGGCATCGTGGACGCACTGGTGCACGACACCGGCGAGTACGCTCCGCTGCTACGTCTGGCCCATCTGACCGAAGGCTTCGACGGGGCCGCTCTGGCCAAACAGGTCGACGAATTGCAGTTGCGTCCCGAGCAGGTCAACGCCGCGCTGCTGTCGGCGCTCGGCTTCGCCGACAATCTCACCGCCTGAGCGCCGCTGCGGCCAAACTTTCCGGCCGCCGGCGGCGGGGCTTGGGTACAATTCGCGAGTCCCCAACCGCCCGGCAAGACACCCATGGGTTCGAGCATGCTCCATCCGCAGGTCCTCCTGCACGATGCAGCCTCCCAGGCGCAACGTGATGCGCTGCTCGCCCTGCTTGGCGAAACTCCGCCCGACTTCCCCGCTGCGACGCGCTGCTTCGCCGACGACCCGGTGCTGCTGCACGCCCTGCTGCGCGCCATGCCGCTCGACCGCGAGTGCCTCGACCGGCAGCTTTTCGATGCCGTCGAGACGCGCCTGAACGCAGTCGGCGCAGACCTCCTCACGGCCTGGCTGCTGTCGCGCTCGGGCCGACCACACAACTCGCGCACCGACCTCGCGCTGCGACGCCAGTCCCAGCACGCGGCCGATATCGCCCGCGCACTGTCGCAAGCCGCCGGCCACCGCTTCGCCGACGATGCGGCGCTGGTTGCGCTGTGGTCGCGGCTTGCCCAGTTGCTGCGGGTAGGGCCGCTGCCCGGTGGCGGTCATCAGGCCCCCTCACGACAGCTGAACGCCCGCCTAGCCGAAGAATGCGGTTGCTCACCGCTCATCTGCGACGCCCTGATGCTGGCCGACGCGGCCGAAGAACAGGTCCTCCAGGCACATCCGCTGAGCGCCATCTCGTGGTGTGCCAATCGCCTGGCTGCCAATGCGGAACACTGGCTGCAGGCCTGCGCGCGCGTGAGCGGACTTTCGGTCGACACCCTGATGCACGTGGTCGCCGTCCAGCCCGCCGCCGAGCTGCCGGTGCCGGACGACGCAGGCGAGAGCGACCCGAACCTGCCGGCACCGCTCTCCGCTACGTCGCCGCGCCTGCTCGAAGCGGCCCTCGCCGGCTTTGCGCTGAAGGCCTTCGCCGGACTCGACGGAACCGAACTGCGCGTGCGCTACGAGGCCGCCGCACGCCTGCTGTGCGACCAGCATCCCCTGCTGGTGATCGTCGCGCAGGAGGATCGTCTGCACGCCCTGTCGCTGACCGACCAGCCAGCCGTCACCCGCTATCACAACGAGTCGGCCCAGCCGCTCGACGACGAGGCCAGCGTGCTGGCGCTGGCGGTGCGCAGCCAGACCCCGACCTCGTGGCATCGCGACGATGACGGCCCCGGCCGCTCGGTGCGGGACTGGCAACTGGCCCGCTGGATCGGGCGCAGCGGCTTCGTGTGCATTCCGTTCAGCGCCGGCGCCACGCGCGGCGCCATCGTGGTCGCGCCCGAACATTCGCCGCTGCCTGCCACTGAGGTTGCACGTCTGCTGGTGTCGCTGACCTCGGCCGCAGCCGCTGTCGCCATCGAGCGGCATGCACGCGAGGCGCTCGCGCGCGAGCTGCGCCAGCAGGTGGAACAACGTCATCGCGAGCACGCGCGCCGCATCGCCCATGAGGCGCGCAATCCGCTGTCGGTGATCCGCAGCTACCTGCATCTGATCCCGCAGCGCCACGCCGGCGTAGCAGGGCTGTCCGATGACCTGCGCATCGTACAGGACGAGATCGAACGTCTCGGCGGCCTCATCGATACCGTGGGGCAAGCCCCCGAGCCCGCTGCCGAGCCTGCGCACTGCGATGTCGTGATGCTTTTACGCGACATGCAGGCCATGCTGGGCGAATCGCTCTTCGGCAGTCGCGGCATCCAGCTTGAGCTGCGCACCCAGCCCGACTTGCCGCAGGCCGCGATGCCCGCCTCGGCGCTGCGCCAGGTCATGCTCAACCTGCTGCACAACGCCGCCGACATCCTGCATCCGGGCGGGCGCTGCACCGTTGCGCTGGCGGGCGAGCTGATTGCCGACGGCGCGCGCTGCATCGAGATCCGGGTCATCGACAACGGCCCCGGCCTGCCGCCCGAGCGCCTCGACGACCTGTTCTCGCCTCAGCCAAGCCGCAAGGGCGGACAGCATCAGGGGCTCGGACTGAGCATCACCCGCGACATCCTCGAGCGCTGGCAGGCCCGCATCCTGTGCCGCAGCCAGAACGGCGTCGGCACAAGCTTTCAGTTGCTAGTGCCTATCATTTCCGAATAGATTAGGGCGTCATTTCGCGACGCAACACGGGGCTTATGGTCATACCTGGTGACGCCTTCTTCCAGAGTCAGTTCTCAGAGCCCCAGAGCGACGCCGAGACCACCACGCGCATCCTGGTCGTCGACGACGACGCATCCCTGCGCCGCACCCTTCCGCAGATTCTCGCCGGACCCGGCCGCAGCTTCGACCTGGCCTGCAATGTAGGCGAAGCACTGAGCCGCCTGAACGACCAGAGTTATGACCTTGTCGTGCTCGACTACCGCCTGCCGGACGGTACCGGCCTGATGGTGCTCGACTGGCTGGCCGAGCATCAGCGCGATGAGGCTGCGGTGATGATCAGCGGCGAGGACGCCATCGACGCGGTCATCGGTGCACTGCGTCGCGGCGCCGATGACTTCGTGCGCAAGCCCTACCATGTGGCGCAATTGCAACGCGCGGTGCAGAACGCCCTGCACAAGACCGTGCTCGAGCGCGCCAACCGTGCCATGAGCGAACGGCTGCGCGCCTCCGAGCGGCTGCATCGCTTCCTCATCGAGCATTCGCCCGACCTCATCTTCACGCTGGATGCTCGCGGCCACTTCAGCTTCGTCAATCCACGCATCGAGGAACTGCTGGGCTTCCAGCGCAACCACCTGCTCGACACGCCGTTTGCCGACCTGGTCATTGAAGAGGACGCCGCCCGTGTGGCCGGCCTGCTCGACGTCCAGCAGCAACGGCCGGACGCCAGCTTCACGCTGGAGCTGCGACTGCGGCGCGCCCATCCCATGGGCGAGCCCTATGTCAGCGTAGTCCTGCAGGGCATTCCGATGATCGGTCGCGGCGACGGCACCGAGGGCGGCCATGCCGGGCTGTACGGGATTGCGCGCGACATCTCGGACCAGAAGCGGGCCGAAGAGATCATCAGCTTCCAGACCTATCACGACCAGCTGACGCGGCTGCCCAACCGCGGCCTGTTCCGTGACCGCTTGGATCTGGCACTGACCCAGGCGCGCCGGCTGAGCCGCCCGCTGGCGGTGCTGTTCGTCGACATCGACCGCTTCAAGCTGGTCAATGACACCTATGGTCACAGCGAAGGCGATGCCCTCATCCGTGGCGTGGCCGCCCGTCTGTCCGGCGCCCTGCGGCGCAGTGACACGCTGGCGCGCGTGGGCGGCGACGAATTCACCATCCTGCTGCCGAACGTGCGCGGCGCCGAAGACGCCGAGACCATCGCGCACAAGATCCTGGCTGCGCTGGAAGCACCGTTCACGCTGAGCCATGGCGATTTCCGCGCGACGGTCAGCATCGGCATCGCGATGTATCCGTCGGACGGCGAGACCTGCGAATCGCTGCTGCAGCATGCCGACATCGCGATGTGCCAGGTCAAGCGCTCCGGCAAGAACGGCTTCCGCTTCTTCGCGCCGGAACTGAACACGAGTCACCAGGGCCGTCTGGCCATCGAGAACGACCTGCGCGTGGCGCTCGAACGGGAGCAGTTCGAGCTGCACTTCCAGCCGCAGGTGAGCCTGTCGCGCCGGCGAGTGGTCGGGGTCGAGGCCCTGCTGCGCTGGAACCACCCGGAGAACGGATTGATCAGCCCGTCCACCTTCGTGCCGCTGGCCGAGGAACTGGGCATGATCGGCGACATCAGCCACTGGGTGCTCGAGCACAGCTGCGCGCAGCTCGCACAGTGGCGCCGCCGCGGTCATCTCGACATCAAGATGTCGCTCAATCTGGCCGCCAAGGATTTCGAGCGCGGCGACATCGTCACCAGCGTGACCGACTGCATTGCCCGCCATGAGCTGCCGCCCGGCCAGGTCACGCTGGAAATCACCGAACACATGATGATGCAGGACACCCCCGGCGTGACCGACAAGGTGCGCCGGCTGCGCGAGGCTGGCGTGGGCATCGCGATCGACGACTTCGGCACCGGCTACTCGGCGCTGGCCTATCTGCAGAAGCTGCCGATCAGCACGCTCAAGATCGACCGCAGCTTCGTCAAGGATCTGGGCGGCCTGATGACCAACCCGATCATCTCGGCCATCATCGGCATCGCCCGCGGCTTCGATCTCGAACTCGTCGCCGAGGGTGTCGAGCACCCGCAACAGGCCGCCATGCTGCGGGCGCTCGGTTGTGACGTAATGCAGGGCTACTATTTCGCCCGCCCGGTGCGCGCCGACGACGCCGAGGCGCTGTTCTCGATGCCGCCGCGCGCGGTCACCAACTGACGGCTGTCGCCACAGCAGCCACAAAAAAAGCCGGCGATGCCGGCTTTTTCGTCTGCTTCGAGAAGAAGCTTACTTGACGCTCAGAACCCAGGTTGCGAGCTTCTTGGCTTCGTCGTCGCTCACGGCATTGGGCGGCATCGGGACCGGGCCCCACACGCCGGAACTGCCGTTCTTGATCTTGCCCGCGAGCATCGCCACGGCGTCGCCCTTGCCGGCGTACTTGGCGGCGACATCCTTGTATGCGGGGCCGACCAGTTTCTTGTCGGTCGCATGACAGGCCATACAGTTCTTGGACTTCGCCAGCGCCTCATCGGCGAAGGCGGGGGCGGCGCAGAGGAGACTGGCTGCTGCGACGATGGACAGAATTGCCTTCATGTTTCCCTCTTCCCTCTAGTGATGTGAAAACGGACCTTTTCAGGGTGGCACGATACTAACCGACCCTCGTCGGCTTTGCCTACCCGTGAAAACCCTGCTTTGTCAGCATTCGTGACAGCGCCGTGACATCCGACACCGGCGGCAGGCAAGTGCGTCCGTGACAGACCCAGGCGGCGGCGCTGCCGACCGGAGCGCGGCGCGCCAGCACCGGCGGCACGTCCGCCGCCTCGGCTGGCACCTCCAGCGACATCACGCGCGGCAGATAGCGCAACTGCACCGCTTCGCGCAAGGGCGTCAGCGCGTCGCGCTCACCGCTCAACACCACCAGACTCGGGGCCTGCAGCACATCCTGCAGCGCCAGCACCAGACTGGCGCAGCCCGCCGGATTGCGTGTGAGCTGCGACCACGCCGCACGCACGGTTCGCTCGGCAGCATCGAGATAGCGCACCTCGCCGGTCAGCTGGGCGAGCCGTGCCAGCGCGCGTGCGGCCACACCGTTGCCCGACGCGGTGGCGTTGTCGTGCAGGGGGCGAGGGCGCAGGATCAGGGCCTCGTGATCGTGACGGGTGAAGTCGAAACCGCCCCGCTCGCGGTCCTCGAAGTCATCCAGCAGTGCATCGGCCAGGTCCTCGGCAAACGCCAGCACCTCGGCGTCAAACCCGCACTGGAGCAGTTCGAGCGCAGCATCGATGAGCCAGGCGTGGTCGTCGAGGTAGGCATTGAAGCGCCCCGGCCCGCCATCGCTGGTGGCCGTCAGACGGCCGTCCTGCCACATCCGGCTGCGCACGAAATCGAAAGCCCGCCGTGCCGAGTTCTGCCATGCCTTCCGCCCGAAGACCCGCCCGGCATGAGCCATGCCGGCAATCATCATGCCGTTCCAGCCCGCCAGACGCTTGCTGTCGCAGCCCGGCCGAACGCGCCCGGCGCGTTCGGCCAGCAAGGCCTGCCGACCCAGATCAAGCAGACGGACAACTTCATCTTCGCCCAGCCCGGTCTTCTTCGCGGTCCGTTCCAGCGGCTCGGCCACATGCAGATGCCAGGCCCCTTCGAAACCGGCGCGTGCATCGAGGCCGTAATGGCGCTCGAAGGCTTTCCACGCTTCAGGCGGCACGATGCGCTGGGCGTGCTTGCGGTCCCACACGTAGAAGCGCCCCTCGTGCCCTTCGGAGTCGGCGTCCAGCGCCGTGTAGTAGCCGCCTTCGGGCGACTGCATCTCGCCCATCATCCACGCGGCGGTGCGCTCGACCGCGGTACGGAAGCAGGCATCACCGCGGTACGCGAAGGCATCGGCATACAGCCGCAGCAGCGCGGCGTTGTCGCACAGCATCTTCTCGAAGTGCGGAATGCGCCATTGCTCGTCGGTGCTGTAGCGGTAGAAGCCGCCGCCGAGGTGATCGAACAGCCCGCCCTCGGCCATGCGCGTAAGCGTGCTCAATGCCATCTCGCCGGCCGTCTCGTCCGCGTCGGTCGCGGCGCGCTGCAGGAGGAATTCGAGGTCGCTCGCGCGGGGGAATTTCGGCGCTTCGCCGAAACCGCCGTAACGCCGGTCGAACGCCGCCTTGAGTGTGTCGCGCAATACCTTGCACGGGCTCTCGTCCAGCTCGGAATGATGGGCCGCAGCAGCCGGCGCGGAGAGCCGGCTCAGTTCGGCACGCAGCCGCGCGCCGCCGGCTTCAAGCTCACGCCGCTCCTCGGCAAAGGCGCGCGCGACGTCGCGTAGCAGGTCCATGAAACCAGGCAGGCGGTAACGCGGTGTCTTGGGGAAATAGGTGCCACCGAAGAAGGGCAGCCCGTCCGGCGTCAGGAACATCGTCAGCGGCCAGCCGCCGGGGCGGCCTTTGAGCAGTTGATGCGCGCTCTGGTAGATGTGATCCAGATCCGGCCGCTCCTCACGGTCCACCTTGAGGTTGATGAAATCGCGGTTCATCAGCGCCGCCACCTCGGCATCCTCGAAGCACTCGTGCGCCATGACGTGACACCAGTGACAGGAGGAATAGCCGATCGACAGCAGGATGGGCTTGTCCTGCGCGCGCGCCAGCGCCAGCGCCTCCTCGCACCACGGCCACCAGTCGACCGGGTTGTCGGCGTGCTGCAGCAGATAGGGGGAGGTTTCGGTAGCGAGGCGATTGGGCATGGCGCGATATGGCTCAGACGAAGGCGGTGGACGGACTCAGCCGCCCGCCGCCGGGGTGGTCACTGCCTGACTTCGAACAGGTTCGCGGCAGCAGGTTCGCCCGGTGTGGCACGGAAGGGGTTGATGTCGAGCCCGCCGCGGCGCGTGTAGCGCGCCCATACCGCGAGACGATCCGGGCGGCAGGCGGCCAGCAGATCGCAGAACACGCGCTCGACGCACTGCTCGTGGAACTCGTTGTGGGTTCGGAAGGACACGATGTAGCGCAGCAGCGCCTCGCGGTCGATGCGCGGCCCGGCGTAACGCACCACGATCATCGCCCAGTCCGGTTGGCCGGTGACCAGACAGTTGGACTTGAGCAGATGCGAGTACAGCGTCTCCTCGACCACTCTGCCGGCATCCGCGCGCAGCACGCCGGGCTGCGGCGCGTAATCGTCGATGGCGATGTCGAGCTCATCCAGCAGCACGCCCAGCGGTACACCGAAATCACGCCGCGGCGCAGCGGACAGCGACGCCAGTTCGACCGCCACCGGCGCCCCGGCTGCCGCCGACAGGTCGCGCACGAGGGTCTCCCGCACGGCTTCCAGCGAATCGAAACGGCTCTGGTTGAAGGAGTTGAGATAGAGCTTGAGCGACTTCGACTCGATCAGCCGCGCGGATGTTGCCGGCACCGTGAAGCGCCCCAGCGCCACCATCGGCTTGCCGCGCGGATTCAGCCACGACAGCTCGTAGGCATTCCACAGGTCTTCACCGACGAAGGGCAGCGCAGCGGCGTCGAGCCCCAGTTCGTCGCGCTTGGTCTGGCGTGCAATCGGGAACAGCAAACCCGGCGCGTAGTGGTCGCAATAGGCCACCGCACGCCCGAGCGGAGAGTCTTCGGCACCATGGGAAATGACGGGGTTCATGGGCCGATTGTACGTCAGGCGCAACACGCGGCGCGCCGACGCGCCAGCGGAAGCCCCCTTTCGGGAAAGCGGCGCAAACTTGGTGTAAGTTGCAACAAATGCTGACGGCCTGCCCCGCACGCTCCGACGGGCCGCAACGCAATCCGCCGGACAGATTGCAAGGATGAGCACAAGCACATGCCCGATACGCTGTCGCAGGATCACGACGCTCCGCTGGCCGCCACGCCGCGCGGCGCCGCCCACCTCGCCGCCTCGACGCGCGCCGGAACCGCCGTGTCACTGAGAACCCTGTCCTGGCTCGGTGCCGCGCTGGGAGCCATCGTGGTGTTTGCCGGCGGCGCGCTGATCTGCCTGTCCGTCACCGGCAGCGAGCTCGAACGCCAGTTGCAGGCCCGTGACCGCGATGCCGCCACCCTGCTCGGCCTGCTCGCCTCGCACGTCGAACCGTCCCGCGCAGCCCTCACGCCGCTGGTCGAAACGCTCTCCGACAGCGGCGACTACGCCCTCGTGCGCATCGAGCGCCCCGGTGGCGAAATCATCGTCCAGCGCAGCGCCGAACTCAGCCCGCAAGTCCCCTACTGGTTTGCCGCACTGCGCCCGCTGGAGATCACGCCGGCCAGCGTCGAACTGGCCAGTGACGGCCGGCCGATCGCCATTGTCACCGTGATCGGCGCACGCACCGACGCCCACGCCGCGCTGTGGCGCACGCTGCAGGGGCTGATGCTGTGGCTGGCGCTGGCCGCGCTGGTGACGGGCGTCGCCATGAGCGCATTGATCCGCCGACTGCTCGCGCCACTCTCTGCCCTGGAAGACCAGGCGCGCGGTTTTGCCGACCGCCGCTTCAGCCACGTCAGCGAACCTGCCGCGAGCGAACTGCGCCCGCTGGTGGCGGCTACCAACGCACTGGCCGACAAGCTGCAGGCCGACAGCGAGGAACACTCCGCGCGCATCGGTCAGCTCGACCACCTGGCCGGCCACGACGAACTCACCGGCCTGCCCAACCGCAGCCGCTTCCTGGCCCTGCTCGACACCACGCTCGATCTGGCCACGGCCAACCCCGACCTGCGCGGCTCGATGGCGGTGCTGCGCGTGGCCAACCTGCACGGCCTGAACCGCAGCTTCGGTCGCACCGCCACCGACAAGCTGCTGGTCGACGTCGCGGCGCGCCTGCGCGCGATTGCCGCGGCGCGCCCCGGCCGCAGCGTGGCGCGGCTCAACGGCTGTGATTTCGCGCTCATCGCACCGGACGTGGAACGCCCCTCGGCGCTCGCCAGCGAGCTGTCCAGCGCACTCACGCCGCTCGAGAACATGCACGGCGAAGGCCTCATGAAGCGGCTGCCGATCGGCGTTGTCGGCTATGCCGGCGGCGAACCGCGCGAGCGTCTGCTGGCGCGGCTCGACAGCGCCCTGGCGTCGGCTGAGTACGCCCGGCGCGGTGCCGCGCACATCGGCGATCCCGAAACCGTGATGCCCGCGCGCACCGATCTTGCCGGCTGGCGCGAAGCACTGGAACACGCCCTCGACACCGGCAAGATCCGCATCGACGCCTTCCCGGTGCTCGACCGCCGCGGCGCGTTGCTGCACTACGAGGCGCCCTCGCGCATCCTCATCGACGATCTGTGGTACTGCGCCGAAGCCTTCCTGGCGTGGGCCGAGCGGCTCGGGCTGACGGCGCGCATCGATCTCGCCGCCCTGCAGCTGGCGCTCGAGCGCATCGAGGCTGACGGTCGCCCGGTGGGCGTCAACGTATCGGCCAGCTCGCTGCGCGACGCCAGCTTTCTCGACGCGGTCCACAGCACGCTGGCCGCCCACGCCACGGCCGCCGTGTCGCTCTGGATCGAGCTGCCGGAACACGGCGTGGTGGCCGACCTGCCGGCCTTCCGCGCACTGTGCAAGGTCGCACGGCCATTCGGCTGCCGGCTCGGCATCGAACACGCCGGGCGCGAGTTCGGCCAGCTCGGTGGACTGCACGATGTCGGCCTCGACTACGTCAAGATCGACGCCGGACTGGTCCGCAACATCGCCTCAAACCCCGACAAGCAGGGCTTTCTGGCCCGCATCTGCGAACTCGCCCGCGCCATCGGCCTGCTCGTGATTGCCGAAGGCGTGGATCATCTGGACGATCTGGCGGTGGTGCGAACCCTCGATTTCGACGGCATGACGGGTTCCGCCGTACGCCAGCAGGGAGGCACCGCCGATGGATAAGCAACGCCGACACTTCTCGCGCATCGCCTTCGAGGGCGAAGCCAGCTTTGATTGCGGCGGGGCGACACGGCCGTGCCAGTTGCTCGACCTGTCGCTCAAGGGGGCACTGCTGAAACTGGCCGACCATCCCGACTGCGCGGGCCAGCCCTGCGAACTGCGGCTCGATCTGGGCGAAGACGCCGTGGTGAGCATGCGTGGCCACGTCGCACACTGCGAAGGCCAACGCATCGGCATTTTCTGCGAGGACATCGACCTCGACAGCATCACCCACCTGCGCCGCCTGCTCGAACTCAACCTCGGCGACCCGGCCTTGCTCGAACGCGAGCTGGCCACGATGATCAGCGACTGACGCCGCTCATTCGTACTCGACCACACGCAGGCCCTTCATGCTGTAGCCGGAAGTGCCCAGCTCCGAGGTCTTGCGCTCGACCTCCATCACGCCGCTGACCCATACCGGCACCATGTTCCAGTCGGCCTTGATCGGCTTGTCCGGCTTCACCAGGATCAACTGGTTGGCCGGCGGCGGCGGCACGTGGATGCAAGCACCGAAATACGGCACCAGCAGGAATTCGCGGATGGTCTTGGCGTCGCCTTCCAGCGGCACGACAAAGCCCGGAATGCGCACCCGCTTGCCGTTGAAGTCGGACACCAGCGGGGCGTTGTCCCAGGCCTCACGCACCTTCTGCATCAGCTCGGCGGCACGCGGGTCGGTGTCGTCGAGCTTGTCGAGGTTCTCGTCGTTGAAGAGATCCTCGAACAGCTTCTCCGGCATCCAGTCCTTCGGGATCAGGTCATCCCACTCGATCTCCAGATAGCCGTCGACCATCTTGCCGGCCGCAGCGCCAACCCGGTCACCCACCTGATAATCGCCCTGCTGCGCCAAAGCCGGCCCAGCCGTCAGCATCAGCGCCAACAACAACATCCGCAGTTTCATCATTCTCAGATCCGTATCGTCATTCCGTCCGCCAGCGACTGGCGATATCCGCGCACGCCCGGCACCAGACTGGCCACCAGGGTCGCCACCAGCACCCCGCCGAGCAACATCCATTCGCTCGCCGACAGGCCCCGCACGGTCAGCAGCAGGCCGTGCTGCGCCTGCAGCCAGGGCCCGGCCAGCCATGCCGTGAGCTGCACCGTCAGCACCCCGAGCACACAGCCGGCCAGCCCGATCACCAGACTCTCCAGCGCCAGCAGCGCAAACACGTGACGCGGGCCGGCGCCCATGGAGCGAAGGATCGCCAGTTCGCGCCTTCGTTCCCCGAGACTGGCGGTGACCACCGCCACCAGCCCGGCCAGCCCGACCAGCACCACCAGCGCAGAGACCGCCAGCAGCGCGCGTTCGGCGATGGCGATGATGCCCCACAACTGCTGCAGGGTCGCGCCCGGCAGCGCAGCGGTGAGCGGTTCGTCGGGGAAGGTATTGATGTAGCGCTGCACACGGAACACCGCCACGCGGGACTTCAGGCCCACCAGCGCCGCCGTGACGGCCTTGGGCTCCAGATCGAAGCGGCGCACCTGCTCGGCCGGGATGTTGAGTCCCGGCATGCGCGCACCGCCGGACCAGTCGAGGTGGATGGCCTCGATACCCTGCAGGCTGACCAGCACCGAGCGGTCCACCGGCGTGCCGGTGCGCGCCAGCACGCCCACCACGGTGAAGGGCTTGTCGTCATGCTGCGCGAAGCTGACCTCGCCCGCGCCGTGCGCGACGACGATGGATTCGCCCACCGCATAGCCGAGCCGTGCCGCGACTTCGGCGCCGATCACGGCCTCGAAGATGCCGTCGAAGGGTTTGCCGTCGGCAAAGCGCAGCGCACGATCCTCGCCATGGCGATAGCGCTCGAAGAACTCGGCCGTGGTGCCCACCACACGGAAACCGCGGTGCGAATCGCCCAGCGACAGCGGCACCAGCCAGTCCACCTGCGGGTGTTCGGCGATCTGCCGGATGCTCGCCCACGACACGTTGTTGGTGGCGTCGCCGATGTGGAATACCGAATACAGCAGCAACTGCACCGCACCGCTGCGCGCGCCCACCACCAGATCGGTGCCGGACACGGTCTGCGCAAAGCCCTCGCGCGCGTCCGAGCGCAAGCGCTCGACGCCCAGCAGCAGGGCCACCGACAACGCCACGGCAACAATCGTCAGCACCACCGTCAGGCCGCGGTTGGCGATGCTGCGGCGGGTCAGATACCACAGCGGCGTCATGCGGCCTCCCGTGCGGCACCCGCCCGGTTCACTTCGGGCAGCGCGATGCGGCGTGTGAAGTGTTCCGCCAGACGGGCGTCGTGACTGACGAACAGCAACGCCGCGCCCGAGGCCTCGCACTCGGCCAGCAATAGATCCACGAAGGCGCGCTGCCGGTCGGCGTCCAGCGCCGACGTGGGCTCGTCGGCCACGATCAGGCCGGGCCGGCCGATCAGCGCGCGTGCAGCCGCCACACGCTGTTGCTGCCCCACCGACAGCTGCGCCGCCGGACGCGCCAGCACGGCCGGGTCGAGATCCAGCCGCTGCGCCAGCCGTAGCGCCTCATCCGTCGGCGAACCACTCACACGCGCTGCGCGGGCCGGCGAGAAGCGGCACGGCAGCAGGATGTTGTCCAGCGCCGACAGGTACGGCAGCAGGTTGAAGAGCTGAAACACGAATCCGATGTGCGCGGCGCGGAAGCGGTCCCGCGCCGGCGCACGCAGCGCCGCCAGATCCTGCCCGAGCACCGACACCTGCCCGGCCTGCGGCGACACCACACCGCCGATCAGCGACAGCAGCGTGGACTTGCCGCTGCCGCTGGGGCCATGCAGGAACACGCGCTCGCCGGCCGCGATGGTCAGTTGCGGGATGTCCAGACACGGCGCGGCCGCGCCCGGCCAGGCGAACACCACGCCGTCGAGCGCGACTGCCGGCGCCGCGGTCTGGCTCACAGCGCGATCCGCGCCTTGGCCTGTTCGACGCGGGAAGCCTTCTGACCGCGCGGGCCGGCCGTCTCGACGCGCAGCACATGAATTGCCGGGAAGGCCTCGATGACCGTCAGATCAAGCGCTTCCGGCGCGCTCTTGCAGGCGAACTCCCAGGCCACGTAGGCATCGGCATGGTCATCGTGATGCGCGTGCTTATGGTCATGCTTGTGGTCGTGCCCGTGATGGTGATGGTCGTCTTCCACACCGGGCAACTCCAGTTCCACCTCTTTCAGCGCGCATCCGGCAGCCGCGGGCAGCGCGAACAGACCGGCCGGCGCACGCAGGGTTTTCTCCAGCCCGGCCAACGCGGCCTTCTCGGCCTCGGAGCGCGCGGCGTGCTCGAAGCCGACGAGGTTGGCAAGCGGCGACTCGAACTCGACCAGCAGCGTCGAGCCTTCCAGCGCAACGCGCAATTCGGCCACGCCGTGTTCGTGAGCGTGCTGGGCGGACGCGCCGGAGGCCATGCTCATGGCCAGCGCGGCGAGAATGGAGGTGGAAACGATCTTCACGTAGGGCTCCTGAAAAGTGGGCACGAAGCGCCGTGCCGGTGCATGCCTGCGACCGGCAAAATGCTACAATGTTGCATCTTTCGTCACAAGCCATGCCGACCATGCCGCACGAGCATTCGCATTCTCACTCCCACCGCCCTGCGGCGCCCGCGCTTTCCGTGCTCTCCTCCGGCATCGCCCTGCGCCTCGGCGTGGCCGGGCTGGCCGGCGCCGCGCTGTGGCTGACGATCTGGTGGGCGCTGGCATGAACGCCCCGGACGCCTTCGCGCTGACCTGCGACAACCTCACGCTGGGCTATGACCGCCACCCGGCAGTGCATCACCTCGCCTGCGCCTTCCCGCGTGGCGCAATGGTGGCCGTGGTCGGCCCCAACGGCGCCGGCAAGTCCACGCTGCTGAAGGCCATCGCCGGCGAACTGGACCCCATCGAGGGCCGCTACCGCCTTGGCGTGCCGCGCGAGCGCATCGCCTATCTGCCGCAGCGCGGCGAACTCGACCTGGGCTTTCCGGTATCGGTGTTCGACATGGTGGCGATGGGCCTGTGGCGCCAGATCGGCGCCTTCGGCCGCTTGCGCCCGGCGCAGGCCGAGCAGGTGCGCGCCACGCTGGCGCGCGTCGGCCTCTCCGGCCAGGAACAGCGCCCCATCGGCACGCTCTCCGGGGGCCAGCTGCAGCGCGCGCGCTTTGCCCGCCTGATGCTGCAGGACGCCGACCTGCTGCTGCTCGACGAACCCTTCAACGCCATCGACAGCCGCACCATCGAAGACCTCTCCGCGATCATGCAGGACTGGCACGCCGAAGGCCGCAGCATCGTGGCCGTGCTGCACGACCTTGAACTGGTGCGCCGCGTCTTCCCGCACTGCCTGCTGCTGGCACGCGAGCAGCTCGGCTTCGGCCCCACCGCCGACGTGCTCACGCCCGAGCGGCTGGCGCGCGCCCGCACGCTGGCCGAATCCTTCGACGAGCACGCGCCGGTGTGCCACCGCCACGCCGACGAGGAGCACGCCGCGTGATCGACGCCCTCGTAACGCCCTTCACAGATTTCGAGTTCATGCGCCGCGCACTCGCCGGCTGCCTCGCGCTCGCGCTGGGCGCCACGCCGGTGGGCGTATTCCTGCTGCTGCGCCGCATGAGCCTGATGGGCGACGCCATGAGCCACGCCATCCTGCCCGGCGCGGCGCTGGGTTATCTGGCCTTCGGCCTGTCGCTGGGCGCCATGACGGTGGGCGGCATCGTCGCCGGGCTGGTGGTGGTGCTGGCCGCCGGCCTGGTGGCGCGCTCGTCCATCCTCAAGGAAGACGCCAGCCTCGCCGCCTTCTACCTGATGTCACTCGCCGCCGGCGTGCTCATCGTGTCGCTGCGCGGCAAGAACCTCGACCTGCTGCACGTGCTGTTCGGCTCGGTGCTGTCGCTGGATGACGGCTCGCTGCTGCTGATCGCCGCCATCACCAGCACCACGCTGCTGGCGCTCGCCCTGCTGTACCGTCCGCTGGTGCTGGAATGCTTCGACCCCAGTTTTTTGCGCAGCATCGGGCGCTGGAGCCCGGTGGCGCACTACGGCTTTCTGGCGCTGGTGGTGCTCAACCTCGTCAGCGGTTTCCACGCGCTCGGCACACTGATGGCGGTCGGCATCATGATCCTGCCGGCCGCGGCTGCACGACTGTGGGCCAAGACCCTGCCGGCCATGCTGGCCTGCGCCGTCGGGCTCGCCTTTGCCAGCGGCGTGATCGGCCTGCTCGCCTCCTTCCATCTCGACGTCCCCGCCGGACCGGCCATCGTGCTCACCGCCGGTCTGGCGCACGTCGCGTCCATCCTGCTGGCACCGGGCGGAGCGTTTGGCGCCCGCCTGTATCGTCGCCGTCACCTCGAAGCCTGATCGCCATGAAGTACCTTCTTGCCTGCCTGCTGTTTGTCCTTGGCCCCTCGCTGCACGCCGCCCCGCTCAAGGTGGTGGCGAGCTTCAGCATCCTCGCCGACATGGCGCGCGAGATCGGCGGCGAGCGCGTGACCGTGACCGCGCTGGTCGGCCACGATGCCGACGCCCATGCCTGGCAGCCACGCCCCTCGGACGCCCGCACGGTCATGGAGGCCGACGTACTGATCGCCAACGGTCTGGGCTTCGACACCTGGATGGAACGGCTCGCCGCCTCGGCCGGCAAGCGCGAGGTCGTGCTCGCGGCTGAAGGCGTGAAGCCGCTCGAACAGCACGACGACCATTCCCACGCCGGCCACGACCACGGCCCCATCGACCCGCACGCCTGGCAGAGCGTGGCCAATGTGCGCATCTACGCACGCAACATCGCCTCCGCCCTGATCGCCGGCGACGCCACCGGCGAAGCGCACTACCGCGAGCGACTGGCGCGTTACGACGCCGCACTCGCCGCACTGGATGCCGACATCCGGCAGGCCTTCGCCGCCTTGCCGGAGGAAGCCCGCAAGGTCGTGACTTCGCACGACGCCTTCGCCTATTTCGGCGCGAGCTACGGCGTGCGCTTCCTTTCTGCCGCCGGCGTGGGCAACCGCAGCGAAGTCTCCGCCGCCGCCATGGCGCGGCTGATCCGCCAGTTGCGCAAGGAAAAGGTGCCGGTGGTGTTCATCGAAAACATCAACGACCCGCGCCTGATCGAGCGCATCGCCAACGAAGGCGGTGCGCGCATGGGCGGCACGCTGTATTCGGATGCCCTGTCCGGACCGGACGGCCCCGCCGCCAGCTATCTGGCGATGATGCGCCACAACGCCGACACCCTCCTCGCCGGCATCCGGCCGTAGGTCGCGATGAGCGCAGCGAATTGCGACAGCAGCGCCCCATCAAGCGCTCACGTTGCATTTCGCCTGCAGCTCAACGCAACCTACGATCCAAGCGCCGATAGCCTGTCATTGCGAGGCGCGCAGCGCCGAAGCAATCCCGCAAGGCCCCACTCCGGCCAATGGGCTGGATTGCTTCGCTACGCTCGCAATGACTGCCTGGTGATGCAGCGTTGATCGGGAGATGCGCTTCGCTTGCCCCCTGCGCAAACCGCTGCACGCTCAGAAAAAGACCGTATGCACCATCTTCGCCGACAACAGCAGGAAGAACACCGCAAACACCTTCTTCAGCCGCTGCACCGGCATGCGATGCGCCAGCTTCGCGCCCAAGGGCGCAGTCAGCACGCCGGCCACGGCAATGGTGAACAGCGCCGGCAGGTAGATGAAACCCACGCTGTACTCCGGCATCCCCGGCACACCCATGCCGTTCACCAGATAGCCCAGCGCCCCCGCCACCGCAATCGGCCAGCCGATGGCCGATGAGGTGCCGATGGCGTGTTGCAGCCGCACGTTGCACGCCACCATGAAGGGGATCGACATCGCCGCGCCGCCGATGGCCACCAGCGACGAAATGCCGCCGATGCCGAACCCCACTGCCGACACCCCCAGCTTGCCCGGCAGTTCGCGGGTCGGCTTGGGCTTCACGTCCAGCATCATCTGCGCTGACATGAAGGCCATGAAGATCGCAAAGAACAGCGCCAGCGGCTTGGACGGCACGGCCGCCGCGAAGAAGGTGGTGGCAAACGCGCCGAACATGATGCCCGGCGTGATGCTGCGGAAGATGTCCCAGCGCACCGAACCCAGGCGGTGATGCGCACGCAGGCTGGAAATCGACGTGATCACCATCACCGCCATCGCCGTCCCCAGCGCCAGATGCACCACCTGCTCCAGCGGCACACCCTGCGCAACGAAGATCGACGTGAGAATCGGCACCATCATGCCGCCCCCGCCAATCCCCAGCAGCCCGGCCAGAAAACCCGCCACCGCGCCAAGCGCCAGATAGGCCATCCACCACACGTCAAAACTCATGCATCCATTCCCATCATCTCGCGCGTGATGAAGCGCCATTCCGCCGGCTCGACCGGGGTGATCGACAGTCGGTTGCCACGGGCCAGTACACGCATGTCTTCCAGTTGCGGCGCAGCCCGCAGTGCGGGCAGCCCGATGAGCGGTGTCCTGGTGACGAGTTCGACGTCGACCAACACCCAGCGCGGTTCTTCCGGCCGCGCCTTGGCATCGTAATACGGACTCGCCGGGTCAAACTGTGTCTCATCCGGATACGGCCCGCTCGCCACCCGCACGATGCCGGCAATTCCCGGCTCGGCGCAGCTCGAATGGTAGAAAAAGGCCAGATCGCCGATCTGCATCGCGTCGCGCATGAAATTGCGCGCCTGATAGTTGCGTACCCCGAACCACGGCACACGCTGGCCCGGCAGTTCAGCGAGCATGTCGATGGAGCATTCGTCGGGTTCGGATTTCATCAGCCAGTAGCGCATGGTGCTTCCAAACTAGGTTTGAACGGGATTGTATGGTTGTTGATTCAACTCTACGCATCCCTCCGCAGTGCTACAGTTCGTAACACTGCTCCCCGGAGACCCCCGCTTGGACAAGATCGTCATCCTGTTCCTGTTCGGCGCCCTGCTGTTTGCGTCGCCGTGGGTGCATTGGTGGGCGTCGGGCAGCCTGCCGTGGTACGTGCCCTATGTGCTGTGGGCGCTGGTGATTGCCCTGATTGCCGTGGTGCAGCGCCGTGACCAGTGAGATCGGCACCCTCTATGCGGTGGGCGTGGCGTATCTGGCGCTGCTGTTCTTCATTGCCCACGCCACGGACAACCGCTGGCTGCCGGACAGGCTGGTGCGGCATCCGCTGGTGTATGCGCTGGCGCTGGGGGTGTATGCGACGTCGTGGAGCTTTTACGGCAGCGTGGGTTTTGCGCAGTCGCAGGGCTACAACTTCCTGACCATCTATCTGGGCGTGACGCTGGCCTTCGTGCTGGCGCCGCTGATGCTGGCACCGTTGCTGCGACTGGTGCGGGAGCACCAGCTCACGTCGATTGCCGACCTGTTTGCCTTCCGCTACCCGAGCCCGTGGACGGGCACGCTGGTGACGCTGTTCATGCTGGTGGGGGTGTTGCCGTACATCGCGCTGCAGATCAAGGCGGTGGCCGAGTCGGTGGCGATCATCACGCAGGAGGCGCCGCCGCATCTGCTGGCGCTGGGCTTCTGCGCCACGCTGAGCCTGTTCGCCATCCTGTTCGGCGCGCGCCACGTGACGCCGCGCGAGAAGCACGAAGGGCTGGTGGTGGCGATTGCCTTTGAGTCGGTGATCAAGCTCTTTGCGCTGTTGGCGGTGGGCGCGCTGGCGCTGTTCGGGGTGTTCGGCGGTTTCGAAGGCTTGTCGGAATGGCTGGAGCGCAACCCGCAGGCGGTGCAGGCGCTGTACGAGCCGGTGCGCGAGGGGCCGTGGTTCACCTTCATCCTGCTGGCTTTCACGGCGGGTTTTCTGCTGCCGCGGCAGTTCCACATGCTGTTCGTGGAGAACATCGAGCCGCGAGCGCTGAAGACGGCGGCATGGGCTTTTCCGGCTTTCCTGCTGCTGCTCAACCTGCCGATTCCGCTGATCCTGTGGGCGGGCTCGGAAAGCGTGCTGGAGACGCCACCGGACTATTACGTGCTGGGCCTGGCGGCGGAGCACGGCTCACGCCTGCTGACGCTGGGCACCTTCGTGGGCGGCGTGTCGGCGGCCAGCGCGATGATGATCGTGACCACGCTGGCGCTGGCCGGCATGGTGATGAACCACCTGATCCTGCCGGCGCATTTCCGCCAGCAGACCTTTCCGCAGGACGACCTCTACAACTGGCTGCTGTGGGGCCGGCGCACGCTGATCGTGGTGATCATTGCGCTTGGCTACGGTTTCTACCGGCTGCTGGAGGTGCACCAGGGGCTGGTGCAGATCGGGCTGATCTCCTTCGTGGCGGTGACGCAGTTCCTGCCCGGTCTGGCGGGCATGCTGCTGTGGCCGCGCGCCACCACGGTGGGCTTCATTACCGGGCTGGTGGGCGGCATCACGGTGTGGAGCCTGTCGCTGATCATTCCGCTGCTGCACCAGTCGGGCCTGACGGTGACGGAGTTCAACCTGCAGGACTGGGTGGGCGCGAGCGACCAGGACCGCTGGACCTTCTCGACCTTCTGGTCACTGTCGATCAACGGCGCCCTGTTCGTGGCGGCGTCCTTGCTGACGCGCCCCTCCGTGCGCGAGGTCACGGCGGCGGCCGCAGCCCGCCCGCGCGACAACATTAGCGACGCGCCGCCCATCGTGCCGGAGGCCCGCAGCGTGAGCGAGTTCGAGGAGCGCCTGACGCAGGCCCTCGGCCCCCAGACCGCGCGGCTCGAACTCGAACGTGCCCTGCTCGATCTGGGGCTGG
>JAJLLM010000130.1:0-8972 GCA_033837965.1 Pseudazoarcus pumilus | reverse complement strand
AGCTTGCGCCGGAGGCGTTTGTGGGGGCGGCGACATGAACGCGGCGCTGGTCGTCACGGCACCCGGTACGGCCGCCTGCATTCAGGACCTGGGCCGATTCGGCCATCGGCGCATCGGTGTGCCGTGGTCGGGCACGCTGGCACCGGAACTGCTGGCCATTGCCAACCGGCTGGTGGGCAATGAGGACGGCGCGCCCGGCATCGAATGTTTTGCAGGCGGGCAGGCCTTTACGGCGGGCGATGCGGCAGTGCGCGTGGCGGTGGCCGGGGATGCGGAACTGGAGGTCGAGGCCCACGGCGTGGTGCGTCACGTCCCAGCCTGGCAGAGCCTCCGCCTGCTGCCGGGCGAGACGCTGCGCATCCGCGCGCTTCACGACGGGCGCGTGGCGCTGCTCGCGCTCGCGGGCGCCGACGTACCGAAGGCGCTGGGAAGTGCTTCGGCACACGCGCGCTCGGGGCTGGGTGGAGGCTGGCTCGCGGCCGGCACACGCATCGAATGCGCGGCCGCGCCGGTGCAGCCGGAGTGGCGACTGGACGACGTGCCGATGACGACCGACGCACCCATCCGCGTGATCGCCGGGCCACAGATGGAGCACTTCACGGCCGAGACCTGGAACACCTTCCTGAATGCCGAGTACCGCATCGGCCAGGCCGCCGACCGCATGGGCATGCGCCTCGATGGCCCGACGCTGGCGCACCGCGATGCGGCAAGCCGCGACATCGTGTCGGACGCGGTGATTCCGGGCGCCGTCCAAGTGCCGGGCCACGGCCAGCCCATCGTGCTGTTGGCCGACGCGCAGACCGCCGGCGGTTACCCCAAGATCGCGTGCGTAATCTCGGCCGACTTGCCGCGACTGGCCACGCGCAAGCCGGGTGAGGCGGTGCGTTTTGCGTGCGTCGATGCCGCCACCGGCGAGGCCGCCGCGCGGGCGGCGCACGCGGCGCTGCAGACGCGGCTGGCGAAGCTGCGTCGGCTCACTGCCGAAGGGATCGACCTTGCCGCGCTATATCCGGAAAATGACTGACACCACCACGCAGCAGGACATCCGATGCAACTGAACCTCAACGCAGACCTCGGTGAATCCTTCGGCGCCTGGAAGATGGGCGACGACGCGACCATGCTCACCATCGTGCGCAGCGCCAGCATCGCCTGCGGCTTTCATGCCGGCGACCCGCAGATCATGCGACGCACGCTGCATGCGGCACGACGCAACAACGTGAGCATCGGCGCGCATCCGTCCTTCCCCGACCTGCAGGGCTTCGGGCGGCGGCGCATGAACATCGCTTCGGACGAACTGCAGGCCATCATCCTTTACCAGCTCGGCGCGCTGGCCAGCATGGCGCGCGTCGAGGGGCTGGAGATGAAGCACGTGAAGCCGCACGGCGCGATGAGCAACATGGCGAGCGAGGACGCCGGCATGGCGCTGAACGTGGTCAAGGCGGTGAAGGCGTTCGACCCGTCGCTGATCCTGCTCGCGCCGGCCGGCTCGCAGCTCGACATCGCCGGGCGCAACATCGGCCTGCGCGTGGCGGGCGAGATCTTTGCCGACCGCGCCTACACCGACCAGGGCCATCTGGTGCCGCGCAGCCAGCCCGGCGCGGTGCTGACCGACAAGGCGGCCTGCGTGGCACATGTGCTGCGCATGCTCGACGCCGGCGGCATCGTGTCGATCAACGGTAAGCGGCTGGAAGTGCCGTTTCACAGCATCTGCGTGCATGGCGACAACGTGCACGGCGTGGAGGTGGCGCATGCCGTGCGCGACGCGCTGGAGCGGGCGGGCTGCGAACTGGTGGCGCTGCCGGAGCTGAAAACGCTCGGCTGAAAAAAACGCGGCCCGAAGGCCGCTTTGCTACTGACACCCGAAGGCGCAAGGGAGGAGATTACTTCTTGCCGGCCTGGTCTCCGATCACACCGCCGATGGCCGCGCCACCGATGGTGCCGAGCACACCGCCGTTGGTCAGCACGGCGCCGGCCAGACCGCCGACACCGGCGCCCACTGCGGCGCTCTGTTCACGTTTGGACATGCCGTCCCAAGTGGAACAGCCGGTCGCCAGCAGGGCGACGGCGAGCAGGGAAATGAGGGTTTTGGTGTTCATGGTCGGTCACTCCGTTCAGGGACGCCACCATGCTAGGCGGCCCGCCCGGCGCATTTGCAACGCGTCCATGAGCATGTGTTTCAAGCGATGACGCCACGTCACTCCGGCTAAGATGCGGGCTTTGCTTCGTCTGCCCACGCCATGACCGCCTCTTTCCGGACCGGACTGGACCGCCTTCTCGCCGAACCCGCACTGCGCCGTCCGCTGGCCGGGCGTCGCGTTGCCCTGCTCGCCCACCCGGCGTCGGTCACACCGCAGCTGACGTATGCGCTGGATGCGCTGGCAGCCTTGCCGGACGTGCAGTTGAGCGCCGCCTTCGGTCCGCAGCACGGCCTGCGCGGCGACAAGCAGGACAACATGGTGGAGTCGGATGACTTCATCGACCCGCGTCTGGGCATTCCGGTATTCAGCCTGTACGGCGAGGTGCGCCGGCCGACCGCGCGCATGATGGACAGCTTCGACGTGCTGCTGGTCGACCTGCAGGACCTGGGCTGCCGCATCTATACCTTCATCACCACGCTGCGCTATGTGCTGGAGGAATCCGCCCGTCTCGGCAAGAGCGTGTGGGTGCTCGACCGCCCCAATCCGGCCGGCCGACCGGTGGAAGGACTCACACTGCGTGAAGGCTGGGAGAGCTTCGTCGGCGCCGGGCCGATGCCGATGCGCCACGGCCTGACCATGGGTGAGCTGGCGCGCTGGTTCGTCGCGCAACTCCGACTCAACGTCGATCTGCAGGTAATCACCATGCAGGGCTGGCAGCCCGAAGCTGCACCGGGCTTCGGTTGGCCGCAGGAGCGCGCGTGGATCAACCCCAGCCCCAACGCACCCAATCTGTCGATGGCACGCGCCTATGCCGGCACCGTGATGCTGGAGGGCACGACGCTATCGGAAGGCCGCGGCACCACGCGTCCGCTGGAACTGTTCGGCGCGCCGGACATCGACGCCGAGGCCATCATCGCCGCAATGCGCAAGCTTGCTCCGGACTGGCTCACCGGCTGCGTGCTGCGCCCCTGCTGGTTCGAGCCGACCTTCCACAAGCACGCCGGAAAACTGTGCAACGGCGTGCAGATGCATGTGGACCTGCCGGCCTACGAACACACCGCTTTCCGCCCCTGGCGCGTACAGGCCGCAGCCTTCAAGGCCATCCGCCAGCTCGCGCCGGACTACCCGCTGTGGCGCGACTTCCCCTACGAGTACGAGCACGACCGGCTGGCCATCGACCTCATCAACGGCAGCCCCTTGCTGCGTGAATGGGTGGACGATCCGGCCGCGCAGGCGGGCGACCTGGACGCCATCACCACACCCGACGAACAGGCCTGGCGGGAAGCGCGCGCGCCCTTCCTGCTGTACTGAACCTCAGGCCTGCCACAACCGCGCCAGCGCGGCATCATCCCGCACGTCCCGCTCGGCGCCGGAAAACTGCTCGGCATCCGCGTCGAGCAGCATCCACGCCAGAAAACGTGCCACAGTCTCGGGCGGCAGCAATGCACCGTCGGACTTGAGCCGGCGGAAGGATTCCACGTCGGGGAAAGCCTCTGGCGTCAGCTCCCGGATGCCGGCCTGCATCGGCGTATCCACCACCCCCGGCCGGGCGCTGCCGACGAGCACGCCGCGGTTCTTGAGTTCGGCATTCCAGCACTGCGTCAGCATGTGCAGCGCTGCCTTGGACATGCAGTACGGCCCCCAGCCGTTGAGCGCATGATGCGCCGCGCCGGACGAGACGTGCAGCACGCGCGCGCCCCGCGCCAGACGCGGCAGCAGCGCCTGCGTGAGAAACAGGGGCGCGGCAAGATTGGTCTGCAGATGCGCGTCGAAAGCCGCGCGATCCAGCTGCGCCAGCGGCCCGGCCGGGTCGAGCGTGGCAGCGTTATGCACCACGAAAGCCGGCGCACGCTCGCCGAGCGTGTCGAGCACGCGCTGCGGCGCATCGGCCGCAGCCACATCCAGCGGCAGCGCAATGACACGACCAGGGTGCTCGGCGGCAAGCGCTTCAAGCGGCGCGACGCGACGGCCGACAGCCAGCACATCGCAACCGCGCTCGATCAGGTTCAGGGCCAGGGCGCGGCCGATGCCGGTGCCGGCGCCAGTGATGAGGGCAAGCGGGTTCATGGACGTCCTCACGGGTTCGGGGCACACATGGTACCCGTGCGGGTTCCCCCGGACTGCCGGCCGGGGTGCGTGTTGTACAATCCGCCCACCCCCCGTGGCGGACCATACGGCCCGCCTGCGACCCCTACGCAGAGAGTTCCCCCATGGTTCCTCACCTCACCACCGCGCTGACCGGCCCGCTGCTGGAGCTGGAGTCACGCTTCCTCGATCACGCCACCGAGATCGAACAATGGATGCGCGTGCAGTGGCGGGACCATGCGCCACCGTTCTACGCCTCGACCGATCTGCGCAACTCCGGCTTCAAGCTGGCACCGGTCGACCTGAACCTGTTCCCCGGCGGCTTCAACAACCTCAATGAGGCCTTCCTGCCGCTGTGCGTGCAGGCCACGCAGTCGGCGGTGGAGCGCATCTGCTGCGACGCGAAGAACCTGCTGCTGATCCCGGAGAACCACACCCGCAACCAGTTCTACCTGCAGAACGTGGCGCGACTGGTGTCGATTCTGGGTTTATCCGGGCTCAACGTGCGTCTGGGCACGCTGCTGCCGGAGATCACCGAACCGACCGTGCTGGAACTGGCCAACGGCGCACGCCTGACGCTGGAGCCCATCGAGCGGCGCGGCGGGCGCGTCGGCGTGGCGGGCTTCGACCCCTGCGCGGTGTTGCTCAACAACGACCTGTCGGCCGGCGTACCGGACATCCTCAAGGGTGTCGACGAGCAGTGGCTGATTCCGCCGCTGCACGCGGGCTGGCATTCGCGTCGCAAGTCCATCCACGCCGCGGCCTACGACCGTGTGGCGCGCGAGTTTGCCGACGTGATCGGCATCGACCCGTGGCGCATCAACCCCGAATTCCGCACCTGCGGTCAGATCAACTTCCAGGAACGCACCGGCGAGGAATGCCTGGCCACGCAGGTGGATGAACTGCTGACCCGCATCCGCGCCAAGTACAAGGAGTACGGCGTGAACGAGACCCCCTTCGTGGTGGTCAAGGCGGATGCCGGCACCTACGGCATGGGCGTGATGACGGTCAAGGACGCGTCCGAGGTGGTGGGCCTAAACCGCCGCCAGCGCAACAAGATGTCGGTGATCAAGGAAGGCATGCAGGTGCACGAAGTGATCATCCAGGAAGGCGTGCACACCTTCGAGACGCTGGAAAACGCCGTCGCCGAGCCGGTGGTGTACATGATGGATCACTACGTGGTGGGCGGTTTCTACCGCGTGCACACCGAGCGTGGCCGCGACGAGAACCTCAACGCGCCGGGCATGCACTTCGAGCCGCTGGCCTTCGAGACCAGCTGCACCGTGCCGGACGCCGAGCAGGCGCCGGACGCCGCGCCCAACCGCTTCTACGCCTACGGCGTGGTGGCGCGTCTGGCGCTGCTGGCAGCCTCGGTGGAAATCGAGGAAACCGAGCCGGCCGACGAAGCCGAGGCAGCCTGACATGGCGCTGAAGATCGCCTTCATCCTCGACCCACTGGAACTGCTCAAGCCGTACAAGGATTCAAGCATCGCGATGATGCGCGAGGCCGCACGACGCGGTCACGCGGTGTACGCCATCCGGCGTGAAGCGCTGATGTGGTGCGACGGTGCGGTGGTGGCGCGCGCCACGGCCTTGCAGGTGAGCGATGACGACGCGCGGTGGTACGTGCCGGGCGCCGAAGGCGTGCAGCCGCTGACCGACTTCGACGCCGTGATCATGCGGCAGGATCCGCCCTTCGACTTCGAGTACGTCACCGCCACCTGGCTGCTGGAACGCGCCCAGGCCGCAGGCGCACGCATCTTCAACGATCCGCGTGCCATCCGCGACCACTCCGAGAAGGTTGCCATCACGGAATTCCCGCAGTTCGTCGCCACCACGCTGGTGACGCGCGATCCACGCGACGTGCAGGCCTTCATCGACGAACTGGGCGATGTCGTGCTCAAGCCGCTCGACGGCATGGGCGGCAGCCAGATCTTCCGCGTGCGCGCCGACGACCCCAACCGCAACGTGATCCTCGAAACCCTCACGCACGAGGGCACGCGCACCATCATGGCGCAGCGCTATCTGCCGCAGATCAGCGAGGGCGACAAGCGCGTGCTGATCATCGGCGGTGAGGTCGTGCCGTTCTCGCTGGCGCGCATTCCCAAGGCCGGCGAGACGCGCGGCAACCTCGCCGCCGGCGGACGCGGCGTGGCCATGCCGCTGACCACGCGCGAGCGCGAGATCGCCGAGTACCTGGCGCCCATCCTGTGGCAGCGCGGCCTGCTGGTGGTGGGGCTGGACGTGATCGGCGGCCACCTCACCGAAATCAACGTCACCAGTCCGACCTGCTTCGTCGAGATCGCGGAGCAGGCCGGCTTTTCGGTCGCCGGGCTGTTCATGGACCGTCTCGAACAGGTCTGCGCATGAAGCTGCTCCAGCGTTTCGATGCGCTGGCCGCTGCCCGCAAGGCGGTGCTGTGTCTGGCGCTGGCAGCGCTGCTGACGGCCTGCAGCAAACCCGAACTGCATCAGCAGGAAGCCTACGTTTTCGGTACGCGCGTGGACCTCACGGTGTACGGCGACTCGCGCGAACAGGCGAGCGAAGCCATGGCCGCCGTGCTGCGCGAGTTCGATCGGCTGCACCACACGCTGCACGCCTGGAAACCGTCGGAAGTCACGCGGCTCAACGAAGGGCTGGCACGCGGCGAGACGGTGGAGGTTTCCGACGAGCTGGCCATGCTGCTGCGCGACGCGCAGAAGATTGCCGAGGCCGGCGACGAACTGTTCGACCCGGCGCTGGGCAGGCTCATCGCACTGTGGGGCTTTCACGACGACGAGTTCGAGCCGAAGCTGCCGGACGCCGAAGCGCTGGCAAAGATTCTCGCCGCCCGCCCGCGCATGGCGGACCTTGTCATCGAGGGCAAGCGTGTGTCGTCGT
This sequence comes from Pseudazoarcus pumilus, assembly GCA_033837965.1. Lineage (GTDB taxonomy): Bacteria > Pseudomonadota > Gammaproteobacteria > Burkholderiales > Rhodocyclaceae > Pseudazoarcus > Pseudazoarcus pumilus_A. Next base: position 1,869 of record JAJLLM010000130.1, on the reverse strand, counting down.
CCAACCCCATGGTGCAGATCGACCTGGGCGGATACGCCAAGGGATACGCGCTCGACCGCGCGGCCGCGATCCTGCGCGAACTGGGGGTGGACAACGCCCTGATCAACATCGGCGGCAACGTGATGGCGCTTGGCTCCAAGGGCAAGACGCCGTGGCGGCTGGGTATCCAGCACCCGCGCGAACCGCGCCCGCTGGCCATCCTGCCGCTCTACGACGGCGAGGCCATCGGCACCTCGGGCGACTACCAGCGCTTCTTCGAGATCGACGGCAAACGCTACTCACACCTGCTCGACCCGCGCACCGGCTATCCGGCCGAGGGCACGCAATCGCTGTCGGTACTGGCCATGCCGGGCGAACACGCCGGCACCTGGTCGGATGCCGCCAGCAAGTCGCCGTTCATCGCCGGCGACGACTGGCTCAAGTACACCCGCGCCTACGGCATCGAACATGCGCTGCGGGTGGCCGACGACGGGCGCATCGAAGTCACGCGCGAACTGCGTGCACGCCTGCAGATACCGTCCGGCATCGGTCCGATCAAAGTGGTGGACTGAACGTGAAACGGGGCGCCTGAGCGCCCCGTTTGCTTACTGCGGCGGCTTGTACGGCTCAAGTGGTGCGAGCGGCTGCAGCTCCTCGGCCGGCAGATCCGACAGATCCGTCAGCGGAATCACTTCCGCACGCTGACCGGCATTGGCCGGAGCGCCCGGCAGCACCGGCGGATTCTTGGTTTCCGGCAACAGCTCGTAGGTACCGCTGGTGTTACGCGGCGGGTCCAGCACGACGGGCGGCTCGGGGGCCGGAGCCGGTGCGGGTGCCGGTTCCGGTACGGGCGCAGGCTCCGGTGTCGGCGCGGGGGCGGGAGCCGGCGCGGGTTCCACGGCGGGCTGGGGTGCCGGTTCCGGTGCGGGTTCCACGGCGGGCTCGGGTGCCGGAACCGGCGCTGGCTCCGGTGCAGGTGCCGGCGCCGGCGCGGGCACTTCCTCGCCCCGCAGACGCGCACGTTCGGCATCGCGACGGGCGCGCTCCTCGGCGGCACGGGCTTCGGCTTCGCGCGCTGCCGCTTCGTCACTCAGCGCGGCAGGCGCTGCGGGTTCGGCCGGGGGGGCCTGCTCGGCGGCGCGCAACTCGGCCTCACGCTCCAGACGCAGTCGCTCCAGTTCGGCTTCACGGCGCGCACGCTCTTCGGCTTCGCGGGCTTCCGCCTCGCGCGCAGCGGCTTCACGTTCGGCACGGATGCGTTCGGCTTCCTCGGCCGGGATGCTGCCCGGTGCCGGCGGCGTTTCCTGTGCAGCGGCTTCGGCTTCGCGCGCGGCACGTTCCCGCTCTGCGCGAATGCGTGCGGCTTCTTCCTCGCTCACAGGCTGCGGGGCCGGCTCAACGGCCGGCGCAACCCGCGCGGGCTGGATCACGGCACGCGTGGCCGCCGCACCCTGCTCCTGGATTTCACGCACGCGACGTTCCAGGCGTTCGGCCAGTTCGCGGGCATAAATGGCTTCGCGTTCGGCTGGCGGCAGCTTGGCCAGCTCGGCCTCGCGCGCCTTGCGCTCTTCCGGCGTCAGCGCACCGGGTGCCGGCGCCATGCGGCCGGCCCGCATGTCGATGGGGGACTGACGCTCGGTGGCCAGGCGCATGCGCTCGGCCAGTTCCATGCGCTTGCCACCCTGTTCCAGCTCGCGGGCGGCCGCAATGTCGCGGCTGCGAGCGGCGCGTGCGCGATCGAGACAGCGGTTGACGAAGAAGGTGTTGTAGCAATCCGCTTCGGCGACACGGAAGCGCTCTTCGGCAGCCTCCCGCATCTTCTCACCCTGTTCGATCATGGCGCTCGCACGCTCGAGCACGTCATTCGATTCGCTTGCTTGCGCAAACAGG
>JAJLLM010000129.1:0-25273 GCA_033837965.1 Pseudazoarcus pumilus | reverse complement strand
TCCGGCACGATCGGCGCGGCGCCGGTGGCGAGCACGATGGAACGCGCGGTCAGACGCTGGCGGGTGCCGTCATTGAGCTGGATCTCGACCGTCCATGGGTCGACCAGCGTGGCGTAGCCCTGCAGCACTTCCACGCCCAGTCGGGTGTAGCGCTCGACGCTGTCGTGCGGTTCGATGGCGCGGATCTTGTCGTGCACGCGGGCCATCACGGCACGGAAACTGAATTTCGGCTCGGCCGCCTGCAGGCCGTAGCGCTCGGCCTGACGCATCTGGTGGGCGGCCTTGGCGCTGCGGATCAGCGCCTTGCTCGGCACGCAGCCGGTGTTGAGGCAGTCGCCGCCCATGCGGTGGGCTTCGATCAGCGTGACCTTGGCCTTCACGGCCGCGGCGATGTAGGCCGACACCAGCCCGCCCGCGCCGGCGCCGATCACGATCAGGTTGCGGTCGAAGTGCGTCGGGCGCGGCCACTTGGCGTACACGCGCTTGCGGCGGATGCGCTCGATGACGAAGCGCGCGATCAGCGGAAACACGCCCAGCAACGCGAAGGAGGCCAGCAGGCCGGGCGAGACGATGTCGCTGAGGCGTTCGATACGCCCGATCTGCGTGCCGGCGTTCACATACACCGCCGTGCCGGCCAGCATGCCGAGCTGGCTCACCCAGTAGAAGGTGCGCGCGCGCAGCGGCGTGAGCCCCATCAGCAGGTTGATCAGGAAGAAGGGGAAGAGCGGCACCAGCCGCAGCGTGAACAGGTAGAACGGCCCGTCGCGTTCGACGCCGCGGTTGATGGCGCCCAGACGGTCGCCGAAGCGGCCCTGCACCCAGTCTCGCAGCAAAAAGCGCGACACCAGAAAAGCCAGCGTCGCGCCGATGCTCGACGCAAAGGACACCAGCAGCGTGCCGGTGACCAGCCCGAACAGCGTGCCAGCGGCGATGGTCATGATGGCCGCGCCGGGCAGCGACAGCGCGGCCATCACCACGTAGGCCGCGAAGTAGGCGCCCAGCACCTTCCACGGGTGGGCCGCGTACAACTCGGCGAAGCCGGCCTGGCCCTGCTTGAGCGCGTCCAGCGTGAGGTGGCGGTCCAGACCGAGTGCGAAGAAGGCGATGACCACCACGAGGATCACGCCGACGAGAGCGAGTTTTTTCATGGCTGCCGTCTCACAAAGCGCCGCCGCAGCTCGACCCCTGCCCGGCGGTACAGCCGTAGCAGTGGTCGGCCACGCGGATCGGTTCGCCGGCGAGGTCGGCCTGCAGCAGGTCGCGCAGGTGTGGCCGGCCGTGGCCGGGCAGGGCCAAGCCCAGTTGCTGGTTGAAGTCGCAGTCGTAGAGATAGCCCTGCCAATCCACGCTGACCAGATCGCGGCACATCACGCCGTCGAGGTTGGCTGCTGAATAGCTGTCCTTGAGCAGGCGCATGTAGTCGTTGAACTGCCCTTTGGAAATCAGCGTGCTGCCGAAGCGCTGGATGGGCATGTTGGCAATGGCGAAGAGCGCGTCGAATTCGATGCCGAAGTGCTCGCGCAGCTCGCGCTTGTAGTCGGCCTGCAGCTTCTGCTGGTCGGGCGGCAGGCTCGGGCCTTGCGGGTTGTAGACGAGGTTGAGCACGCGCTCGCCGTCCCGCCCGTAGCCCAGCGCGTTGAGGCGCTGCAGGCCGGCGATGCTGCGCTCGAACACGCCGTCGCCGCGTTGCTTGTCGACGTTGGCGGCCGAGTAACAGGGCAGCGAGGCGGTGACTTCCACCGCGTGTTCGGCAAGGAACTCCGCCAGATCCTCGTGGCCCGGCTCGGACAGGATGGGGAGGTTGCAGCGGTCGATCACGCGCACGCCGAGCTTGCGCGCGGCCACCACCAGATCGCGGAAGCCCTCGTTCAACTCCGGCGCGCCGCCGGTGAGGTCCAGCGTGGTCAGACGCCGCGCTGCCAGCACCTGCGGAATCAGCGCCAGCGTCTCGGCGTCCATCATCTCGGTGCGCTTGGGGCCGGCATTGACGTGGCAGTGCAGGCAGGTTTGATTGCACTTGTAGCCCAGATTGACCTGCAGCGTGGTCAGCGTGCGCCGGCGGATGGCCGGGAAGCCGGTGGCCTGGAGCAGGGGGAGGGTGGCATGCATGCGGAGAACTCCGGAGGGTCTGATGCGGCTTCGTCGGGCGTCTGCGTGCAATCCTTACACATCGCAGCCGGAATGCGTCGTCGCGATTGCGTGTGTAAGGACGGCGCGCTTCATGCGACCAAGCCTTGTCCCTGCATTCGGAGTCACTCCATGCCTGTTGTCCGTATCCTTGCGATCCTGTTGGCGCTGTCGGCTCTGCCAGTGCTGGCGGCCGACATCACGCCGTTCTCGAAGGCGCAGCCCGGCGCCGTCGCGCCCGCGCCGTGGACGCATCAGACCTTGCCCAAGGTGGAGCGCAGCAACGCCTTCGAGCTGGTGGAGGAGGCGGGCAGCACGGTGCTGCGGGTGGAGTCCGACGCCTCCGCGTCGACCTGGTTGCATGCCTTCCCTGCGCCCGTCGAGGCCTCGCGCCTGCGCTGGCGCTGGAAGGTGTCGAACGCCGTGGCGGGATCGGACTTCACGCGCAAGGCGGGTGACGACTATGCGGCGCGCGTCTACGTGCTGTTCGACTACCCGGTGGACAAGCTCGGTTTCGGTGACCGCTTCAAGATTTCACTCGCGCGGACCCTGCACGACGTCGAACTGCCGGCCGCCGCCATTGCCTACGTGTGGGGCACGGCGCAGCAGCCCGATGAGGCCGGCCCCAACCCCTATACCGATCGCGTACGCATGATCGTCGTCGACAGCGGTGATGCGCGTGCCGGACAGTGGCACAGTGTCGAGCGCGACCTCGCTGCCGACTTCCAGCGCCTTTTCGGCGAACCGGCACCGCGTGTTGCCGGCATCGTCGTCGGCGCCGACACCGACAACACCGGCGGACGCGTCACCGCCTGGTTCGGCGACCTGCAACTGGCGCCCTGAGACGACGCATTCCGCAACCCAGGAGAATCCGACATGGCCGGTGTGGACATCACCGTTTTGACTGCAGGCTTGCTGGTGCTGGCGGTGATCAGCGTGCTGATCTCGCCGCGCGTGACGGCGGCAGAAGGCTTTTACCGTGGTGCCAGCCCGAGCGGCGCGGCGCCCGATGTATGGACGCTGACGCTGTCGCAGGTCACCACCTGGATCTTCGCGCGCTCGCTGCTCAATGCCGCGATCCTCGGCTACTTCTTCGGCGTCGCCGGCGTGCTGGCCTACGCCGCCTACTACGGCTCCTTCCTCACCGGCTGGCTGATCATCGACCGCCTGCGCTTCCGTCACGGCGTGAGCAACATGCAGTCCTTCCTGCAGGCGCGCTACGGTCGGCTGGGCAACGCCTGCTTCAACTTCCTGCTGGCCATGCGTCTGCTCACCGAGGTCTTCGCCAACCTGCTGGTGGTCGGCATCGTGTTCGGCGTGGCCGGCTCCTCGGCCTACACTTGGTCCATCCTGGCCGTGGCCGGCGTGACGCTGGTGTATTCGATGCTCGGCGGCCTGCGTGCCTCACTGCGTACCGATGTGCTGCAGATGGTCATCCTGGCCGTGCTGCTGGTGCTGCTGTTCGCGATGATGTTGCTGCATCCGGCCTTCGACGGCGCGGCCGCGCTGGCCAGCAGCCCCGACCTCACGTCGCCCGGCTGGGTGCTGCTGGTGGTCGCCGCGCTGCAGGTGCTGAGCTACCCCATGCACGACCCGGTGATGATGGACCGCGGCTTCATTGCGGATCGCGCCACCACGCGACGCAGTTTCCTGCACGCCTTCTGGATCTCGGTGCTGTGCATCCTCGCTTTCGGCGCGCTGGGCGTGTTTGCCGGCCTCAACCGCGTCGGCGACGAAGTGCTGCTGGTGACGCTGGCACGCCTGATGGGTGACACTGCCATGCTGGTGCTGGCGGCGGCACTCGTGATCTCGGCCGCCTCGACGATGGATTCCACCTTCTCCAGCGCCTCCAAGCTGGCGGTGGTGGACATGGGGCTGGGCGGCGGCAGCACGGCGGCCGGGCGCGTGGCGATGCTGCTGTTCGCGCTGGGCGGTCTGGCGCTGGTGTTCGTCGGCAGTGACGACCTGTTCGCAGCGGTGGCGGTCAGCGGCACGGCTTCGTTGTTCCTGACGCCGGTCATCGTGTATTCCATCCTGCTCGACCGCGAGGTCAAGCCGTGGGCCTTCCAGCTCACCTTCGCTGCGGCCATCGGCGGGGCGGTGCTGTACTTCCTGGAGAACTCCAAGCGCATCACGCTGATCGGCGACCTCACCGGCGTCAGCCACAGCTACTCCAAGCTGCTGGTGGTGACCGTGGTGATCCTCGCCGTCGGCTTCATTGCCTTCGCGCTGGCCAGCCGCCGCCGGTCCGCAGCATGAACGAGGCCGGGCGCGTCTGCCCGCTGCGTTACCGTTACGGCGCCGAGGCGCTGGCGAGCGCGCCCGAGCAGGTGGCCGACACGCTGTACGTGGTCGGTGGCCTGTATGGCAATTCCTTCGCGCTGGATGCCGTCGAGGCACTGGCAGCGGCCGAACCGGGGCTGGTGCGGCTGGTGTTCAACGGCGACTTCAACTGGTTCAACGTGGATGACGCGGGCTTTGCCGCGATCAACCGCCGCGTGCTGGCGCACGGGGCCATCGCCGGCAACGTCGAGGCCGAGCTGGGCGTGGCGGGCGATGAAGCCGGTTGCGGCTGCGCCTACCCGGCGTCGGTCGATGCAGACACGGTGGCACGCTCCAACCGCATCCACGCGCGGCTCAAGGCTGTTGCTGCACGCCACCCCGATGTCGTGGCCGCATTGGAGCGCCTGCCGATGTTCGCGCGCTGGCGCGTCGGGGGGCTGGCGGTGGGCGTGGTGCATGGCGACGCCGATTCGCTGGCCGGCTGGCGTTTCGACCCGGCCGAGCTGGATGATCCGGCGAACCGTGGCTGGGTCGAGACGACCTTCGCGCGGGCCAAGGTGAGCGTGTTCGCCGGCAGTCATACCTGTGCCGCCGGTCTGCGCGAGTTCGACGGAGGCGTCGTCATCAACAACGGCGCGGCCGGCATGGGCAATGCGCCGGGCGATGGGCGCGGGCGCATCACACGCATTTCGACCCGCCCGTCACCGCATGCCGTTTCGGAAGGCCTCCAACGCGAGGGCGTGCATATCGACGCCGTGCCGCTGTGCTTCGAGGCCTCCGCCTGGCAGCGCGCCTTCTTGGCCAATTGGCCGGCCGGCTCGGACGCCCATGTTTCGTACTGGGCACGGGTGGCGGGTGCGTGAAGTTACGGACTGCCGGGGCGTCAGGCACTTCCTATACTGCCCCTGCGTTTCGTGATCGCAGGAGACCCCGATGAGCCAGCTCGCCCCGTTCCATCTCGCCTTTCCCGTCACCGATCTTGCCGCCGCGCGCGCCTTCTACGGTGGCGTGATGGGTTGCCCCGAGGGGCGCAGCAGCGAGGAATGGATCGACTTCGATTTCTATGGCCACCAGATCGTTGCCCACCTGTCGCCGGAGCGCGAAGAGGCGCATCATAACCCGGTCGACGGCCATCATGTGCCGGTGCCGCACTTCGGCATCGTGCTGGACTGGGATGACTTCGAGCAACTCGCCGAGCGCGTGCGCGCCGCCGGTGTGAAGTTCGAGATCGAGCCCTATCTGCGTTTCGCCGGCAAACCCGGCGAGCAGAAGACCATGTTCTTCAAGGACCCCAGCGGCAACGCGCTGGAGTTCAAGGCCTTCCGCAACCGCGAGACGCAGCTGTTTGCGAAGTAGGGTGGCCGGGCGGAACGACGCGGTGACAGCGTTGCGGAAGCGCGTCTGGTCAGCTAGCCTATAGCCCCTTTTGCGTGCCGGTCTGAAACATCCCGTGAGCCTGGTCCTCCGAATCCTGCTATGTGTCGCCATTGCCTTTCAGGGCATGGCTTCGGCAAGCGCATTCGAGTCACTCTGCCCGATGGATGAACTGGCTCAGCAGTCTGCGGAGAGCCACTCCTGCTGCGAAGGGGATGACGATGGTGCGAGTCACCGGGTTTGCAAGAGCGGGCAAGAATGTCCCCTGACTTTCGCCTTCATTGCGCCAGCACAGGGCGGGTCCGTGTTCAGCCTGGTCTCCGTCCGCTCTGACGCGGGTGCCAGTAATCGACTCTCCGCCTCCCGCCTAGACGTCTGGCGACCTCCGATCCTTTCCTGACTTCCCTGTAGTTCGGTTCCACTGCGCATACGCTCAGGCGATGCGTCGTGGTGATTGGTGCGCGGACCTGATTCACGCACGCCCCCCGACTGGAGTCAGTCAATGCATGTTCCCTTCATCGGAGCGCCGCGTGCGGTGCTCTCAGCTCCGTTGCGAGCCCGTTCGTCACGCTTGTCCCCGTTTGCCGTTGCAATGATCACCTTCGTGTGCGCCCTGTTCGCGCCGCTGGCGGTTGCAGTGCAGCCAGAGTCTTCAACCCCTCTGACACTCACCGAGGCGCTCGCTGTTGCCGAGCGGCGTTCGCGGGCGTTGCCTGCGCAGGATCATGCGGCCGCCGCCGCCCGCGATCTGGCCGTCGCTGCGGGGCGCCTGCCCGACCCGACGCTGCGCCTGTCGGCCGACAACGTGCCCGTCGATGGGCCGATGCGGTACAGCCTGTCGGAGGACTTCATGACGATGCGCTCGATCGGCATCACGCAGACCCTGACCGGTCGTGACAAGCGGCTCGCGCGCAGTGCGCGCTTCGAACGCGAGGCCGATGCCGCGTACGGCTCGCGTGTGTTCGCGCTCGCCTCGCTGAGGCAGGCAACGGCCGTGGCATGGTTCGAGCGCCAGCTGGCGCAACAACGGGTCGATCTGCTCGTGCGCCAGAAGGCCGAAGCGCAACTGCAGGTCGACGCGGCCGAGGCCGCCTACCGCGCGGGTCGCGGTGCGCAGGCGGACGTGTTCCTGGCGCGTTCGGCCGTAGCCCGCATCGAGGATGCTGCGGCGCTCGCGCGGGCCGGGGTGGAGGCGGCCATGGCGCGTCTGGAGCGGTGGGTCGGTGCAGACGCTGCCCGACCCGTCGATGCCACCGATCTGCGCCACCTGCGACTGGACCCGCAGCGCCTTGCACAATCCGTCGAGGCCTATCCGGAGATTGCGCTGCTGGCCGCGCGCGAGGAGACGGCGCGCGCCGAAGCCGAGATCGCACGTCAGGAGCGCAACGCCGACTGGAGCGTGTCCCTGATGTACAGCCAGCGCGGTTCGGCCTTTTCCGACATGGTCTCGGTGGGTGTTTCGATCCCGCTGCAATGGGATCGGGGCAACCGTCAGGATCGCGTGCTCTCGGCCCGGCTGTCGCAGGCCGAGCAGCTGCGTGCGGAGCGCGAAGAGGCGGCGCGCGAGGCGAGCGCCCGTGTGCGCGTCGACATCGCGAACTGGCGGGCCAACATGGAGCGGCTCGCGCAATACGACACCGCCCTTGTGCCGCTCGCGCGGGAGCGCACCGACGCCGCACTGGCCGCCTATCGCGGTGGCAAGGCGACGCTGGCGGCGGTGCTGGAGGCGCGCGCGGCGCAAGTTCGCACGCAACTCGAGCGGCTCGACATCGAGTTCGCGACGGCGCGGCTGTGGTCCGGTCTGGCTTATCTACTGCCGGATGATGCTGCCTACGGCGCAATGACCTCAGACGTTCCCCTGCAGGAGGTAGCGCGATGAACGCAAGAACGCTGATTACCACGTGCGTTGCCGCCACCGTGCTGGGGCTTGCCGGCTACGGACTTTATCGTCTGGGGGCCTCGCAGGCCATGCAGATGCCTGGCATGGCAACTTCGGCGATGCCGGCGGAGGGGGGGAGCGCAATGGTCGACCCTTCCACCTGGGGCATCGCCGAGGGCGAGGAAGCCACCCGGCGGCACGTCCGCGAAGGCCTGCGCTCGGGCGCGGTCGACCCCGCGACCGGGCGGGAAATTCTCTACTACCACGACCCGATGGTTCCCGGACAGAAGTTCGAGGCGCCGGGCAAGTCGCCCTTCATGGACATGATGCTGGTGCCGGCCTATTCCGGTGGCGAGGGCGCCGACGCTGGCACGATCACCGTCAGTCCGCGCATCGAACAGAACCTGGGCATGCGTGTCGCCACGGTGGAAGAGGGCCGGCTCGAACCGGTGGTGTCTGCGGTGGGCACGATCGCGTGGAACGAGCGCGACCACGCGACAGTGCAGGCGCGTGCCACCGGCTATGTCGAGAAGCTGCACGTGCGGGCGACGCTTGATGTCGTGCGCAAGGGCGATCCGCTGGTCGAACTGCATGTGCCCGAATGGGTCGCCGCGCAGGAGGATTTCCTCGCGCTGCGGCGCATGCAGGGGCCGGACCTGGATGTGCTGGTCGACGCGGCCAGGCAGCGCATGCGCCAGGTCGGCATGAGCGAGGCACAGATCCGCCGCGTCGAGACGAGTGGCGCCTTGCAGCAGCGCACGACCATTCATGCGCCGATCGGCGGGGTCGTGACCGAACTCGCCGTGCGCGAGGGCATGACCGTCATGGCCGGCACGACGCTTGCCCGCATCAGCGGTGTCGACCCGGTGTGGGCGTACGCCGAAGTGCCCGAGAGCCAGGCGCACCTGCTGCGCCCCGGTGCCCGCGTGCGCTCGCGCACACCCGCCCTGCCGAGCATGGACTTCGACGGAACGATTCAGGCGCTGCTGCCGCAGGTCGATCCCGCGACCCGCACCCTGCGCGCGCGCATCGAACTCGCCAATCCGGACGGGCTGCTGGTGCCGGGCATGCTGGTGCAGATGGCGCTCGTAGATACGCGCGGCACCACCGCGCTGCTGGTGCCGTCCGAGTCGGTCATCCACACCGGCCGGCGCAGCCTCGTGATGCTGGCCGAGGACGAAGGACGCTTCCGCCCGGTCGAGGTCGAAACCGGCCTCGAATCCGGCGGGCGCACGGAGATCCTGCGTGGGCTGCAGGCGGGCGAGAAGGTCGTGGTGTCGGGCCAGTTCCTGATCGATTCGGAGGCGGGACTGAAGGGGGTCGAGGCGCGCTCGGCGGCTACGTCGGATGCAGGTGCCGAACCGGTTCACCGCACGTCGGCGCTGGTCGAGGCTATCGACGGCGACATGCTGACCGTGACGCATCCCGAGATTCCCGCGCTGAAGTGGCCGGCGATGACGATGGACTTCCAGCTGGCGCCAGATCTTGCAACGCAAGGGCTATCAGTGGGGCAGGAGATCGTGATGGAGTTCCGCATGCGTGACGGTGCCGAGCCCGAGATCGTCGGGCTCGATGCGCAGGATGCCGCGGCCGGAGGTGCGCGATGATCGCCCGCCTGATCCACTGGGCCGTGGCCAACCGCCTGCTGGTGCTGCTTGTCACGCTGATGGTCGCGGCCTGGGGTACCGTGTCGTTGCTGCGCACGCCGCTCGATGCCTTGCCCGATCTGTCCGACGTGCAGGTCATCATCAAGACGAGCTGGCCGGGGCAGGCGCCGCAACTGGTCGAGAACCAGGTCACCTATCCGCTGACCACGACGATGCTGTCGGTGCCGGGGGCGAAGGGCGTGCGCGGCTTCTCGTTCTTCGGCGACAGCTTCGTTTACGTGCTGTTCGAGGACGGTACCGATCTGTACTGGGCGCGCACCCGCGTGCTCGAATACCTCAACCAGGCGCAATCACGCCTGCCGCCGGGGGCCGTGTCGGCGATCGGCCCCGACGCAACCGGTGTGGGCTGGATCTATCAGTACGCCCTCGTAGACCGCAGCGGCACGCACGACCTCTCGCAACTGCGCACGCTGCAGGACTGGTTTCTGAAGTTCGAGCTGCAGACCGTTCCCGGTGTGGCTGAGGTCGCGACCATCGGCGGCATGGTGCGCCAGTACCAGATCGTGCTCGATCCGGACCGGCTGGCGGCCTATCGCATTCCGCATCAAGCGGTGATCGATGCGATCGGGCGGGCAAACCAGGAGGCGGGCGGATCGGTGCTCGAACTGGGTGAGGCCGAATACATGGTGCGCGCGTCGGGCTATCTGAAAACGCTCGACGATTTTCGCGCGATCCCGCTCAGGACCACCGATGGCGGGGTCTCGGTGCGGCTCGGGGATGTTGCGCGGGTGCAGGTCGGGCCCGAGATGCGCCGCGGCATCGGCGAACTCGACGGAGAGGGCGAGGCGGTCGGCGGCGTGATCGTGATGCGCTCGGGCGAAAACGCGCTGAGTACCATCCGCACGGTCAAGGAGCGGCTCGAGGAGCTGCGGCGAAGTCTGCCCGAGGGGGTCGAGATCGTGCCGGTGTATGACCGTTCCGGCCTGATCGAACGCGCGGTCGACAACCTCACGTACAAGCTTGTCGAGGAGTTCATCGTCGTCGCCATCGTGTGCGCAGTCTTCCTGCTGCATCTGCGTTCGGCACTGGTCGCAATCGTATCGCTGCCGCTGGGCATCCTTGCCGCGTTCATCGTCATGTACTACCAGGGGGTGAATGCCAACGTGATGTCGCTGGGTGGCATCGCGATTGCGGTGGGCGCCATGGTCGATGCCGCTGTGGTGATGATCGAGAACGCCCACAAACACCTCGAACGTTGGTTGCACGCGCACCCCGGCGAGCGCCTAGCGGGTGAGGCGCGCTGGAAGGTCATCGCGGATGCTGCGGCGGAAGTCGGGCCAGCGCTGTTCTTCTCGCTGCTGATCATCACGCTGAGCTTCATTCCGGTGTTCACGCTGGAGGCGCAGGAAGGCCGGCTGTTCTCGCCGCTCGCCTTCACCAAGACATACGCGATGGCGGCCGCTGCCGGCTTTGCCGTCACGCTGGTGCCGGTGTTGATGGGCTACATGATCCGTGGGCACATCCCGGATGAGCGCAGAAATCCGATCAATCGCGGTCTGATCGCGGTCTACCGGCCCATGCTCGAAGTGGTGCTGCGCTATCCGAAGGCGACCATCGTTGTCGGGGTGATGATCTTCGTCGTGAGCCTGTGGCCCTTGCAGCACATCGGCTCGGAGTTCATGCCGCCGCTCGATGAGGGCGATCTGCTCTACATGCCCACCGCGTTGCCGGGCCTGTCGGTGGGCAAGACTGCCGAGCTGCTGCAGCAGACCGACCGCCTGATCAAATCGGTGCCCGAGGTCCTCAGCGTCTATGGCAAGGCCGGGCGAGCGGTGACCGCGACCGATCCTGCGCCGCTGGTGATGTTCGAGACCACGATCCAGTTCAAGCCGCGCGAACAGTGGCGGCCCGGCATGACGCCGGAAAAGCTGGTCGAGGAGCTCGATCGCACCGTGCGCGTGCCGGGCCTGACCAACATCTGGATTCCGCCCATCCGAAACCGCATCGACATGCTCGCCACCGGCATCAAGAGTCCGGTCGGGGTCAAGGTGCTCGGGGCCGACCTGGAAGTGATCAACCGGCTTACCGGCGACATCGAGCGCGTCGTCAAGGACGTGCCGGGGGTGACCAGTGCCTTCGCCGAGCGCCTGACCGGCGGGCGTTACATTGACGTGGACATCAATCGTGACCGCGCTGCCGATTACGGACTCAACATCGCTGACGTGCAGTCAGTCGTAGCCAGCGCAATCGGCGGCATGAAGGTCGGCGAGACGGTTGAGGGATTGCAGCGATTCCCGATCAACGTGCGCTATCCACGCGAGATCCGCGACTCGCTGGCCGGGCTGCGCGGCCTGCCGATCATCTCACCGCGGGGGCAGCAACTCGTGCTCGGCGACGTCGCGGACATCCGCATCAGCGACGGGCCGCCGATGCTGCGCAGCGAGAACGCGCGGCTGGCGGGCTTCGTCTATGTCGACCTGCGCGGGCGCGACCTCGGCTCGGCCGTGCGCGAGATGCAGCAGGTCGTCGCCGAGGGCGTCGAGTTGCCGCCGGGCTATTCGGTGTCGTGGTCGGGGCAGTTCGAGTTTCTCGAACGCGCCTCCGCCCGACTGCAACTCGTCGTGCCGTTCACACTGCTGATCATCTTCGTACTGCTGTATCTGGCCTTCACGAATTTCGGCGAGGCGTTGCTGTTGATGACCACGCTGCCGTTCTCGCTGGTCGGGGGCATCTGGCTGCTGTGGCTGCTCGGCCACAACCTGTCGGTTGCCAGCGTGGTCGGCTTCATCGCCTTGGCCGGCGTGTCCGCCGAGTTCGGCGTAATCATGTTGCTGTACCTGAAGCAGGCGTGGTTTGAGCGGCTCGATCAGAACCGCAATACCGACGCCGACCTGCATGACGCGATCCGCGAGGGTGCGGTGCTGCGCGTGCGGCCCAAGGCGATGACCGTCGCCGTGATCCTGGCCGGCCTGTTGCCGATCCTGTGGGGCGCGGGAACCGGTAGCGAGGTCATGCAGCGAATCGCCGCGCCGATGGTCGGCGGCATGATCTCGGCGCCGTTGCTGTCGATGTTCGTGATTCCGGCGGCGTGGCTGCTGATGCGTCGGCGTCGCGCAGGGCGCGAGCCGGATGCGGATGCGACGTCCGGAGAGGCGAATGCGTGAAGAAGGCCTGGTATGGCCGCTGTGGGCGACACATGGCGGCGCAACCGGCCTGGACGCGAGGTTTGTCGTGGTAGCTCGACGGGGTACCCGTCGAGAGGTTTGTTCAACCCTGATGAAGGAGCGGTAGAAATGAGAAAGCGAATTGCAAACAGCCTGATCGTGAGCCTGGTTATCCTGGCGTCCGGGTCAGCAATCGCCGGAGAGGTGCGTGGCATGAAAGGCATGGCCATGGACGCGCCTGCCGGGCAGGCGGAGATGACCCATGTGACACGTGGGGTTGTCAAGAAACTCGAAAAGGAGTCGGCAAAAGTGACGCTGAAGCATGAACCCGTTGCGAGTCTGAATTGGCCGGCCATGACGATGGGGTTTTTGATGCGTGACAAGACCCTGCTGGATGGCTTGGTAGAGGGTGAGACCGTCGAGGTCGAGTTTGTGCGCGAAGGAAAAGCCTATGTGATCACGGCAGTAAAGTGATCGATCGCGAGAATTGTTCGGCTCGGGAATGTCCTTTGCCGAACAATTCTTTCCGGATGAGCCGCCGCTGAATATCCGCGGTACTTGGCGCTCATATCTGAGGTAAGTGATTCTCAGCCGGCCTCGCCCTCGCGCACGGCCTTTGTGGCACGGCGGATGAAGGCGATCTGCTTGCGGTAGTTGTTGCAGCCGGTGCACAGCAGGGTGTGCATGCGCAGTTCGAGCCGCTCGCGCGTGCTCAGCGGGCGTTCGTGTTCTTCCGACATCAGGCGGGTGGTCTGGCGGCAGTTCAGCATTTGGGGGCGTCTTCGTCGAACCAGTTGTGCTCCATGCAGCCACGCAGGCGGGTGCGGGCGCGGTGCAGGATGACCCAGCAGTTGTTGGTGGAAATGCCCAGTTCGGTGCAGATCTCGGGCGTGTCGAGGTCCAGCAGCTCGCGCATCATGAAGACGCGCGAGAGGTTTTCCGGCAGGCGGTGCACGCAGGCATCGAAGACATCCCAGAACTGCTTCTGCTCCAGCGCGGCTTCCGGCTCGGGCCATTCCGAGGGGCGGTCCTCGTCGGTCCAGTGGGCGTCGCTCCACGGGGTTTTCTTGCCGAAGATGGCGTCGAGGTTGGCATCGGCCTCGTTCTCGTCCGCGACGAACTCGCTCATCGGCCGCTCGCGGCTGCTCTTGCGGATGTGGTCGATGATCTTGTGACGCAGGATCGAGAACATCCAGGTCTTCAGCGAGGAGCGGCCGTCGAAGCCTTCGATGGCCTGGATCGCCGCGAGCAGGGCTTCCTGCACCATGTCCTCGGCCGCGCCCGCGTCGCGCAGGCTGATGCGCGCGAAGCGCAGCATGGCGGCGCGCAGCGCGACGACCTCGGGGCCGTTCCAGTCGATGGTGGCGCTCATTCCGCGTCGGGCCTCGTCATGGCGAGTGCATCCACCCAGCGGTCGAAATCCTCGCCCGTCACATGGCCCAGCGCGAGTGCCGCCTCCTTGAGGGTCAGGCCTTCCTTGTGGGCTTTCTTGGCGATCTCGGCGGCGCGGTCGTAGCCGATGTGGCGGTTCAGCGCAGTGACCAGCATCAGGTTGCGTTCCAGCAGTTCGGCGATGCGCTGACGGTCCGGTTCGATGCCCTGCGCGCAATGCGCGTCGAAGCTGCGCGCGGCGTCGCCGAGCAGTTGCAGGCTCTCGATCACGCCGTGGGCCATCACCGGTTTGTAGACGTTGAGCTGGAAGTTGCCCTGGGTGCCGGTAAAGGCCACCGTGGCGTCGTTGCCGAAGACCCGCGCGCAGACCATGGTCAGCGCCTCGGCCTGGGTCGGATTGACCTTGCCGGGCATGATCGAGCTGCCCGGTTCGTTCTCCGGGATGACCAGTTCGCCGATGCCGGTACGCGGGCCGCTGGCCAGCCAGCGCACATCGTTGGCCATCTTGAACAGTGCGCCGGCAAGCGTGCGCAGCGCCGCGCTGACGTTCACCAGCGCGTCGTGAGCGGCCAGCTGGGCGAAACGGTTGTCGGCCGAGCGGAAGGCGTGGCCGGTGAGGGCGGCGAGCTGCTCCGCGCAGGCGGCGCCGAAGCGCGGGTGGGCATTCAGGCCGGTGCCGACGGCAGTGCCGCCGATGGCGAGGTCGAGCAGTCCGTGTTCGGCCTGCCGCACGTTGGCCAGCGCGGCGTCGAGCTGCGCCACCCAGGCGCCGATCTCCTGCCCCAGCGTGAGCGGCGTGGCGTCCATCAGGTGGGTGCGGCCGCTCTTCACGATGACGTCGAACTCCGCAGCCTTGCCGGCCAGGGTGTCGCGCAGCGCCTGCAGCGGCGGATACAGCCGCGCATGCAGTTGCAGCAGCACGGCCACATGCATGGCGGTGGGGAAGGTGTCATTGGAGGACTGGCCGCGGTTCACGTGATCGTTCGGGTGCACCGGGCGTTTCGTCCCGCGCGCCTCGCCGGCCAGTTCATTGGCGCGGTTGGCGATCACCTCGTTGGCGTTCATGTTGCTCTGTGTGCCGCTGCCGGTCTGGAACACCACCAGCGGGAAGTGATCATCAAGACGGCCGTCGGCCACCTCGCGGGCGGCGCTTTCGATGAGCCGGGCGAGCGCCTGGTCGAGTTCGCCCAGTTCGGCATTGGCACGGGCGGCCGCCAGCTTGAGCAGGCCGAAGGCGCGCACGATGGCGCGCGGCATGCGGTGGCGCTCGCGTCCGATCTCGAAATGGGCGAGCGAGCGTTGCGTCTGGGCGCCCCAGTAGCGGTCGGCGGGTACGGCCACCTCGCCCATGGAATCGGTTTCGATACGTGTATGCATTTGGCGAGGGTGGAGGCGCTGGCCGGTAAAAGGTTCAGTCGATGCTGACGATGACACGGTTGCGGCCGCTGCGCTTGGCTTCGTACAGCGCAGCGTCGGCGGCCTTGAAGAGGCTTTCGAAAGTGGCGCCGGTGGCCTCACCCGTGGTCGAGATCATGCCGATGCTGGCGGTGACCGGCACGCCGGCGGGATGCGAATCCTCGATGCGCTGGCGCAGGCGCTCGGCAAAGCCGCAGGCGGTGTCGGCCGACATGTTGAGCAGCAGCACGACGAACTCCTCGCCGCCGGTGCGGGCGATGACATCTCCCTGGCGACAGGCGCCGCGGATGACCGCGGCAGTCTCGGCCAGCACCACGTCGCCGGTCTCGTGGCCGTACTGGTCGTTGACCTGCTTGAAGTGGTCGATGTCCAGTGTCAGCAGGGTCAGCGGAATGCCGTGGCGTTCGGCCTCGCCGATGCGGCGCACGGCGATCTCGGTGAGGTAGTGGCGGTTGTACACGCCGGTGAGCTGGTCGGTCAGCGCCAGCCGGCGCAGGTGGTCGCGTTGGCCGGCGGTCTGGTCGAGCAGCTGCTTGATATGCACGATGTTCTGCACGCGCACCGCGAGTTCCTCTTCCAGCATGGGCTTGGCGAGGAAGTCGTTGGCGCCTTCGCGCAGCAGTTCGATGCGCCGTGCCGAATCCTCCAGCCCGGACATGGCGAGGATCGGCACATCCGCGTTGGGCGAGCTGCCGTGGCGGATCTCGCGCACCAGGGCCAGCCCGGTCATGCTGCCTTCGAGCAGCACGTCCACCAGGGCAACTTCGTACTCGTGTTCGTTCAGCGCCGCGAGGGCGGCTTCGCCGCGTGCGAAGGTGTCGACGGTGAGCCCCTGGTGCTCGAGTACGCGCTGGATGAAATTGGCCACCGGCACGCTGTCCTCGACCAGCAGGGCGCGGCCGGTCAGCTTGACCTCCGCGGATTCGCGCCGCATGCGCTTTTCGACGTACTGGGCGAGCAGGTCGAGATGCACCTTGCTGAATACCTCGGTGATGCCTGCTGCAAGGCTGTCGGACATCACCCCCGGGTCATCGGACGAGGTCAGCAGCACGACCGGAGTATTGCGCGAGTCCGGGTCCTTGCGGACCAGCCGGGCAAGATCGAGCGCCGTGCCGTCGGTGAGGTGGCGCTCGGTGCAGATCAGGCCGGGCGCCAGCCCCAGTGCGAGGCGGGCGTCGGCAATGGATTCGGCAAAGTGCAGCGGTTCGGGCAGGAAGCCCAGATGACGCTCCAGCAAATGGCGGAAGAAACTTGAGCCGGTGACCGCGAGAACCTTCATGTGCATGCTGCCTGGTGGTGTGTTCGGGGGCGGGCACCGGCCGGATCAGACTTCCTTGTCTGGCGGGGTGCCGAGCAGTCGCAGGTTGGCGGCGGGTGCCTTGCCCTGCTTGTCCTCGCCAAAATACACCGTCATGTGGGGGAAGGGAATCTCGATGCCGGCGGCGTCGAAATGGCGTTTGACCAGCCGGTTGTAGGCGCGCCCCGTGGGTGCTTGCGTGCCGGGCTGTGTCTTGATGCGCACGCGGATGTTCACCGAGCTGTCGGCCAGTGCGGTGACGCCGTGCACCTCCAGATCGCCGAGGATGTTCACGCCGTGGTCGGGGTCTGCGCGCAGCTCCTCGAAGGCGGCCTTGAGGTGCTCGATGACCTCGTCGGTGTCCTCGCGATAGGCCACGCCGTACTCCCCGACGTGGTAGCCGAAGTCGCGGTTGAAGTTCGACACCATGTCCACCGAAGAGAACGGGATGAGGTGATACACGCCGGCCAGGTCTCGGATGCCGAGCGAGCGGATGGTGAGCTTCTCCACGCCGCCGGTGATGCCGCCGGCTGTCACCACGTCGCCCACGTTGATGGCGTGTTCGAGCTGGATGAACAGGCCGGTGATGACGTCCTGCACCAGCTTCTGCGAGCCGAAGCCGATGGCCAGCCCGAGCACGCCGGCGCCGGCGATCAGCGGACCGATGTTCACGCCCAGCTCGGCCAGCACCACCATGGCGGTCAGCACCACCAGTGCGATGGCGACCACGTTGCGGAAAATGGTCAGCAGGGTCTTTGCCCGCGCCGTCGGCACGCTGCCGGCGTCGGGGTTGAGGCGGTACTCGATCCAGCTTGCCGACAGCAGCCACACCAGCAGCGCCAGACCGATGATGAAGAACACCGTGACCAGCCGGCCGATGACCGCCATGCCGGCATCCGAGGCCACCCAGGTGCCCAGATCGAAGCTCGTCCAGGCGTCGACCACGACGGCCAGCACCACGGCCAGGATGGCGAAGCGCGCGATCTTGAGCATGCCGGGGATGTAGGCGTTGAGGCGATCCTCCAGCAGCGGGAAGCGCGCCCGCGTTTCTTCCGGCAACTGGATGCGCCGCATGATGACGGTGCTCAGAACACGCGCCAGCACCACGCCGACGAGCATCGCCAGCACGCTCTGCAGCGTGGCGGCGAACATGAAGCCCAGCGCCTGCTCGGGGTAGAACAGGGCCACCAGCAGCAGTGCCGCCAGATAGCCCAGCGCCGCGATGTGCCACACGCGGGCCAGCATGTTCAGTGCCACGCGGGCAAAGCCGGTCTGCATGCGCTCACCCAGTGCTTCCAGCGCGGCGCGGCTGCGGGCGCGGTTCTGCAGCACGATGACGGCGGCCTTGAGGAAGGCCAGCAGCACGATCAGCAGGGTCAGCACCCGGCCGACCTCGGGGGCGACGAGCTGCCCGGCGGCCGGCGCCACCAGCAGCAGGCCATAGCCCACGAACAGGCTCATGCGCGAGGCCCAGGCCAGCCAGTAGGCGGTCTCCTCGCCGGCATCCACGGCGCGCAGTGCGGCAAAGCGCGTCGACAGCAAGGTGGCCAGTGTGGCACGCAGCGCTTCGACGATCACGAAGGCGTTGAGGAACAGCGCGTCGAGCACGCGCGGTGCGCCCTCGGCGCCGGGCATCCACAGCGCCACACCGTAGCCGGCCAGCCATGCGGCCAGCACCGCGGCGAGTTGCAGGGCCATGGCGCAGCCCACGGCCACCAGCCGGCGCAGCAGGGTGGTGTCGCCGCCGGCCCGGGTCCAGTGGTCGAGGCGTTGGCAGGGCGCTTCGCTCACGCGGCGGAAGACCTGATGCAGCACCAGCACCGCGAATACGAACAGCGCGAACAGACCGGCATCGCGGGCCAGCACGGCACTGTCGCTGCGGCTGACTTCCGTCCGCAAGGTGCTCAGGGCAGCAGCGGCGGCAGCGGCCTCGGCGACGGTGCGCTCGGCCACCGCACGTGTAGTGGCCGCCACGCGTTGCGGCAGCGACGGTGTGGCAGGTGCGCTGGCGGTCGGCGCGGCAGTGCTCTCTGCGGAGCTGCGGCGCAGTTGCTCGATGAGAGCTTGCCGCGTGGTTTCGTTCTCCAGCAGGTCGGCCAGTTGCGCCGCACTGGCAGGGGTGGGGTTGTCCGGGGCAGGGTTTGCCGCCGCAGTGCCGCAGAACAGCAGCAGGAATACGGCGAGGGCCGCGATCAGGGCGGGCCAGGGGCGGGCAGGGGACACGATGCGCTCCTTCTGGAATTCGTCCGGATGCTGCGCCACGGAGGGCACAGGGAGGCGGCCGATTCTAGCACGCAGGGCGTGACGACCTTCGGACGCGCGCCAGCCGATCAGCCGCGCTGGAAGCCGATGTAGCGGCTGCGGAAGCGTTGCCGGGCCGTTGTCAGGAAGGCCTCGAAGTGCCACTCCCCGGCCTGCAGCAGATGGCCGTACTCGGGCTTGAAGACGTAGGTCCAGGCGGTCAGCGTGCGGCCGTCCGCGAGCGTGACCAGGACTTCCTCGCGGACGTACTGTTCGCCCTCGAAAACATCCAGGCGATCCAGAGGGGCTGCGGGAACGTCCAGATACAGCAGGCCGGCCACCTGGTGGCCGGGCGCGGGGCGGATGCCGGGGTAGTCTTCGCCGGCCACGGGGTGACGGCTGAACCCGTCGAGCACCGCCGGCACGGCCTGCGGCAACATGCCGCAGGCGGCACGCATGATGTCGGGCGACATCAGCGTGCCGTAGGTGAAGACCTGTGTGGTGCTTATTTCACCACCTGCGTGAGTTCGCCAGCCTTGTAGCGCGCGGCGATCTTCTCCAGCGAGACCGGCTTGATGCGGCTCGCCATGCCGGCGCTGCCGAAGGCCTCGAAGCGCGCCTTAACGACGAACTTGGCGGCTTCGCGCGCCGGCTTGTTGAACTCGCGCGGGTCGAACTTCGAGGGGTTCTCGAACAGGAACTTGCGCACCGCGGCGGTCATGGCCAGGCGGATGTCGGTATCGATGTTGATCTTGCGCACGCCGAACTTGATGGCGGTCTGGATTTCCTCGACCGGCACGCCGTAGGTTTCCTTCATGTCGCCACCGTACTGGCGGATGATTTCCAGCAGTTCCTGCGGCACGCTCGACGAGCCGTGCATGACCAGTTGGGTGTTCGGCAGGCGCGCGTGGATCTGTTTGATGCGCTCGATCGACAGGATGTCGCCGGTGGGCTTGCGCGTGAACTTGTAGGCGCCGTGGCTGGTGCCGATGGCGATGGCCAGCGCGTCGCAGTCGGTCTGCTTGACGAAGTCGGCGGCCTGCTCGGGGTCGGTCAGCAGCGCGCTGTGGTCGAGCTTGCCTTCGGCGCCGATGCCGTCTTCCTCGCCGGCCATGCCGGTTTCGAGCGAGCCGAGGCAGCCCAGTTCGGCTTCCACGGTGACGCCGATGGCGTGGGCGAACTTCACCACTTCACGCGATACGGCCACGTTGTAGTCGTACTCGGACGGGGTCTTGCCGTCTTCGAGCAGCGAGCCGTCCATCATCACGCTGGTGAAGCCGGAGCGGATTGCCGCCATGCACACCGCCGGGCTTTGGCCGTGGTCCTGGTGCATGACGACGGGGATGTCGGGGTAGGACTCGACCGCGGCGTCGATGAGGTGGCGCAGGAACGCTTCGCCGGCATACTTACGCGCGCCGGCCGAGGCTTGCATGATCACCGGGCTGTCGCATTCGGCCGCGGCTTCCATGATGGCCTGGACCTGTTCCAGGTTGTTGACGTTGAAAGCGGGCAGGCCGTAGCCATGCTCGGCGGCATGGTCGAGGAGCTGTCGCATCGAAACGAGTGCCATGGTGCTTCTCCGTTTGGGCGGCGCGTCGGGCGCGCTCGCGAGTTCTTGAATGAGTTGTTCGAGGGCGATTACTGCGGCTGGAAGCGCTCTTCCAGCGCCGCGATGGCCGGCAGGGTCTTGCCTTCGAGGAATTCCAGGAAGGCGCCGCCGCCGGTCGAGATGTAGCCGATGTCCTTGGCGATGCCGAACTTGGCGATCGCCGCCAGCGTGTCGCCGCCACCGGCGATGGTGAAGGCATCCGAGTGCGCGATGGCCGAGGCCATCATCTTGGTGCCGCCGGCGAACTGGTCGTACTCGAACACGCCGACCGGACCGTTCCACACGATGGTGCCGGCGTGGGCGATGATGTCGGTCAGGCGCGCCGAGCTCTTCGGGCCGACGTCGAGAATGCGGTCGTGCGGGCCGACGTCGCATACCGGAATGCGGTTGGCGCGCGCCAGCATGGAGACTTCGTCGGCCACCACCACGTCCACCGGCAGCGGCACTTCGGCGCCGCGCGCCTTCATCATGTCCATGATGGTCTGCGCTTCCTTGACCAGCTCGGGTTCGGCCAGCGATTCACCGATGCGCTTGCCCGAGGCGAGCAGGAAGGTGTTGGCGATGCCGCCGCCGACGATGAGCTGGTCGACCTTGCCGGCCAGCGTCTTGAGGATGGTCAGCTTGGTCGACACCTTGGCGCCGCCGACGATGGCCACCAGCGGGCGCTTGGGGTTGTCGGTGGCGCGCGTCAGCGCCTCGATCTCGGCGCCCATCAGCAGGCCGGCGCAGGCCACCGGCGCAAAGCGTGCGATGCCGTGGGTGGTGGCTTCGGCGCGGTGGGCGGTGCCGAAGGCGTCATTCACGTAGACCTCGCACAGCGCGGCCATCTTCTTCGCCAGCTCGACGTCGTCCTTCTTCTCGCCGACGTTGCAGCGGCAGTTCTCGAGCAGCACGACCTCGCCCGGCTTGACCGTGAAGCCGCCGTTGACCCAGTCGGGGATGAGCTTGACCGGCTTGCCGAGCAGCTGGCCCAGTCGCACTGCCACCGGCATCAGGGTGTCTTCGGCGCGTACCTCGCCCTCGCTGGGGCGGCCCAGATGCGAGGTCACCATGACCGCCGCACCGGCATCGAGACAGTGCTGGATGGACGGGATGGAGGCGCGGATGCGCGTGTCTTCGACGATGTTGCCGGCTTCGTCCTGCGGGACGTTGAGGTCGGCGCGGATGAACACGCGCTTGCCGGAGAGATCGATGTCGCTGAGCAGGTTGACCTTCATGCGGGATTCCGTGGGCTGGATGAAAGCGCGCCCGCTCACGGCGGGCGCAGCGAAGCGTTTTACTTGGCCTGCGCGACCACGCGCGCGGCATCGAGCATGCGGCAGGAATAGCCCCACTCGTTGTCGTACCAGGCCAGCACCTTGACCAGGTTGCCGCCCATCACGCGCGTCTGCGTGGCGTCGAACACCGAGGAGTGCGTGTCATGGTTGAAGTCCGAAGACACCAGCGGGTCTTCGTTGTAGGCCAGGATGCCCTTCAGCGCGCCGCGCGAGGCTTCTTTCATCAGCGCGTTGATTTCCTCGGCGGAGGTTTCGCGGCTGGCGGTGAAGCTGAGGTCCACCAGCGACACGTTCATGGTCGGCACGCGCAGCGCGAAACCGTCGAACTTGCCCTTCAGTGACGGCAGCACCAGGCCGACGGCCTTGGCTGCGCCGGTCTTGGTCGGGATGATGTTCTGCGCGGCCGCACGGGCGCGACGCAGATCCTTGTGACGCACGTCCACCAGCACCTGATCGTTGGTGTAGGAGTGGATGGTGGTCATCAGGCCTTTTTCGATACCGATGTTGTCCTGCAGCACCTTGGCCACCGGGGCGAGGCAGTTGGTGGTGCACGAGGCGTTCGACACCACGGTCATGGCCGCGGTCACCACTTCCTCGTTGACGCCGCAGACGATGGTGGCATCCACGTCGTCACCGCCCGGTGCCGAGATCAGCACCTTCTTGGCGCCCTGTTCGAGCAGCACCTGGGCCTTGGCCTTGCTGGTGTAGGCGCCGGTGCACTCGAGCAGCACATCCACGCCCAGCGCGCCCCAGTTCACGCCCTTCGGGTCCTTGGTGGAGAAGAAGGGGATGCGGTCGCCATCGACGATCAGGACGTTGTCGCCCTCGGTTTCGACCGGGAAACGGAAGCGACCATGCGTGGTGTCGTATTTGGTGAGATGGGCGTTGGTGGCGATGTCGCCCGAGGCGTTGATCGCGACGATCTCGAATTCGTGACGCAGGCCCAGCTCATACAGCGCACGCAGGGTGCAGCGACCGATGCGGCCATAGCCATTGATCGCGATTTTGATGCTCATCCGCTTACTCCTTGAGGTTTGATGCGCCGGGCCGGTTCATGGCCGACCCGACCGTGCAATCAGGCGACGCGGGCCTTGACCGCGTCGACCACGGCTTCGGCGGTGATGCCGAAGGCCTTGAACAGTTCGCCCGCCGGGGCCGATTCGCCGAAGCGATCCAGGCCGATCACGGCACCTTCGAGCCCGACGTACTTGTACCAGCCGTCGGTGACGCCGGCTTCCACCGCCACGCGCGGCACACCGGCCGGCAGCACGGCGGCTTTCCAGGCGGCGTCCTGGCGGTCGAAGACGTCGGTCGAGGGCATGGACACCACGCGCACGGCAATGCCGGCGTCCGCCAGTTGCTTCTGCGCATCCATGGCCAGCGCCACTTCCGACCCGGTGGCAAGGATCACAGCCTGCGGCTTGCCGCCGGCGGCTTCCGACAGCACGTAGCCGCCGCGACGGATGTCGGCGATCTGCTGCGCGCTGCGCGTCTGGAAGGCCAGGTTCTGGCGCGAGAACAGCAGCGAGGACGGGCCGTCGGCACGCTCGATGGCGTGCGCCCAGGCCACGGCCGATTCCACCGTGTCGCACGGACGCCAGACGTCCATGTTGGGCATCAGGCGCAGCGTGGCGGCCTGCTCGACCGGCTGGTGGGTGGGGCCGTCCTCGCCCAGACCGATGGAGTCGTGGGTGAACACGAAGATCTGGCGGATCTTCATCAGCGAGGCCATGCGCAGGGCGTTGCGGGCGTATTCGCTGAACATCAGGAAGGTGGCGGTGTAGGGGATCAGCCCGCCGTGCAGCGTGAGGCCGTTGGCGATGGCCGCCATACCGAACTCGCGCACGCCGTAGTAGATGTAGTTGCCGCCGGTGTCCTTGCTGACGCCTTTTGCGCCGGACCACAGGGTGAGGTTGGAGCCGGCAAGGTCCGCCGACCCGCCGATCAGTTCCGGCAGCTTGGGCGCGAAGGCTTCGATGGCGTTCTGGCTGGCCTTGCGCGTGGCAATGGTCTCGGCCTTGGCGTTGGTCTGTTCCAGCACCGAGGCGACATGCGCGTTCCAGTCGGCCGGCAGTTGGCCCGCCATGCGGCGCTCGAACTCGGCAGCGAGTTCCGGGTGGGCGGCGCGATAGGCCTCGAACTGCGCGTTCCACTGCGCTTCGCGCGCGGCGCCGGCGGCGCGGGCGTCCCAGGCGGCGTAGACGTCGGCGGGAATCTCGAACGGCGGGTGGTTCCAGCCGATGTGCTCGCGTGCGGCGGCAATTTCGGCGTCGCCCAGCGGGGCGCCGTGCACGTCGTGGCCGCCCTGCTTGTTCGGTGCGCCGGCGCCGATCACGGTCTTGCAGCAGATCAGCGTGGGCTGTTCGGTATTGGCCAGCGCGGCGCGCACGGCGGCATCCACGGCGTCGCCGTTGTGGCCCTGCACGTCGCGGATGACCTGCCAGCCGTAGGCTTCGAAGCGCTTGGGCGTGTCGTCGGTGAACCAGCCCTCGACGTCACCGTCGATGGAAATCGCGTTGTCGTCGTAGAAGGCGATGAGCTTGCCCAGGCCCAGCGTGCCGGCCAGCGAGCAGGCCTCGTGCGAGATGCCTTCCATCAGGCAGCCGTCACCGAGGAAGGTGAAGGTGCGGTGATCGACGATGTCGTGGCCGGGGCGGTTGAATTCGGCGGCCAGTACCTTCTCGGCAATCGCCATGCCGACCGCGTTGGTGATGCCCTGGCCGAGCGGGCCGGTGGTGGTCTCGACGCCCGGGGTGTGGCCGTACTCGGGGTGGCCGGCGGTCCGGCTGTGCAGCTGCCGGAAGTTGCGCAACTCCTGGATCGGCAGGTCGTAGCCCGAAAGGTGCAGCAGGCCATAGATCAGCATCGAGCCGTGGCCGTTCGAGAGCACGAAACGGTCGCGGTTGAACCACTTGGGGTTGTTCGGGTTGTGGCTCAGGAAGTCGTTCCAGAGCACCTCGGCGATGTCGGCCATGCCCATGGGCATGCCCGGGTGGCCGGATTTGGCGGCCTCCACGGCGTCGATGGCGAGGAAACGCAGGGCGTTGGCGAGGTCGCGGCGGGAGGGCGTGGTCATCGGGGCGTCCAGGGCGTGGGGCCCGGGGCCGGGCCAACGGGGCGCTATTGTCGCCGACCCGGCCGCCGATGTCGCGCTTGAACCGCCCGCCGGCCGATGTTAGCCGGCCGGGCTGGGAGCCGATTCGCGCACGCCCTCTTCGCTGCGGCCGATGACCACCGAGCCGACCATGTCGCCACCCACGTTCACGACCGTGCGGCACATGTCGAGCAGGCGGTCGACGCCCAGGATCAGGCCGATGCCCTCGGGCGGGATGCCGAACATGGCCAGGATCATGGCGATCACCGGAAGCGAGCCACCCGGCACGCCGGCGGCGCCGATGCCGCCGAGGATGCACAGCAGCAGGATCAGCACCTGCTGCACCAGGCCGAGCTCGACCCCGAAGAACTGGGCCAGGAACAGCACCGTGATGCCCTCGAACAGGGCCGTGCCGTTCATGTTGGCGGTGGCGCCGAGCGTGCAGACGAAGCGGGCCACGCGGCGCGGCACGCCCAGGCGCTGCTCGGTGACCGCGAGCGTGGTGGGCAGGGT
>JAJLLM010000128.1:0-5844 GCA_033837965.1 Pseudazoarcus pumilus | reverse complement strand
TGCAGCTCGCTGATGTTGCCGGCGTCAAAGAATCGTTGCGCCAGCTCGGCGGCGGCATCTGCGCCGCCGGCCACCGCCGTGCGCATATCCGCGACTTGCTGGGCGCCCACATAGGTGTACCAGGCGGCTTCCACGTCGGCGACCACATTGAGCACGGCCCCGGCGATCTCGAGCTTGGCGCGTTCGTACTCCGCATGAGCCAGGCGCGTGCGCACCGGTAATACGAGCAGGTCGGCCAAGGGTAGGGTCAGACCGGCCAGGCGGTTGTAGCCGCTACCCGGGTCCAGATAGGACCGTGAAAGCGACAGGGTGGGGTTGGCGACCTGCACGGCCTCGAGCACGTCGGCCCGGGCCAGGCCCAGCCGGGCATATTCTTGCTGCAGGCGGGGACTGCGCAGCATCGCCACGCGCACCGCGGCTTCGGCGGTCATCGGGGCGCCGAGCCACTGGTCGATGGCCTGCCGTTCTGGGGGCGGTTGGCCCACGGCGGACCACTCCACCTGCGGGCCGCGACGCTCGGCGAGCAGGGCATTGATGTCGGTGTCACCGGGTCGCGAGGCCAGCGAAGCGCAACCACTCAGGGCCAGGCTCAGGGCCACGGCCAGGGCGGCCGGGCGGAAACGTAAAGTCATGGAAAACCCTCCAAAGCACCCGCGGCGACAGGCCACGGGCAACGCGACCTGGAGGCCAGGTCGAGCGATTGGGGCGGATCAGTGTCCGCCGGGAGGGCTTAGGCGATAGGAGGTCGGATGGCCGGCGCCGAGGGCGCGGCGGATACAGACACCAGGCGGCCGAGTTGGGCGACCCAGCGATAGGGTGAAACGCCCCACGGGGCGCGTGTGATCACCGCGACCGGCGCGTGATGCAGGCAGCTGCAGGTGCAGGTGCCGCCGTCACAACAATCCAGCGGCGAGTCCGGGCTGGGCACGACGGGCTTCACGGTGGCCTCGTCATGGCACGACGCTATGTCGCCATCGGCCATCGAATGCCCCGCCGCCGCCATAGCCTGGTCCACTCCCGCGCTCTGGTGCGCGGCGTGATCGACCGCGGACGCGACCGACGGCAGCCCGGCGTTGGCGATCAACGCCAAAGCGAGCAGCAGGTGGCCGACGGTGCGCAGCAGGGACATGGCCGGAGTCTACACCCAGAAAAATGCGATGGGATACACCCCAGAACTGGGGAAGATGCGGGCTAGACCGCCAGTGGAGCCAAAAAGTTCCCCGGGCGGAGCGGGTCGCCGAAGTCCTCCGGCCCCCGTGGGGCCGAAGGAACGGGTTACCCGGCTTGGGAAGTTTTACCGTGTGGGGAGGGCAGTTCAGACCGACGCCGCCATCGCCTCGCAGGCTTGTGCGCACTCCCGGCAGGCGCGCACGCAGGCCTCCATGCCGTCCAGTTCTTCGCAGCTGGCGGCGCAATCGCGGCAGACCTGCGCGCACAGGCGGCAGAACTCGGCGTGGTACGGGGAATGATTGATCATGAGCGCGGCGGCGGCGCGGCAGGCCTCGGCGCAATCGATCATCAGGCGGAAATGATCCGGCGCCACGTGATCGCCGCCTTTTTCAAGGCAGGTGGTCAGAGCGGTGTGCTGGCAGTGCTGATAGCAGTCCAGACAGCTGCGGATGCAGGCCTGCAGTTCGGAAGACATGTGGTGCATGGGGGGGCTCCTTAACGAGAGATAGGGGGGCGAGCCAAGGATTTAGTCAGCCCGCGCGTGTCGTGCTGCAAGATCAATGCCAGTCTGCGCGGTCCGTTGTGCCGCATCTTCCCGCCGTTCGATGCAAGACGGCACTGCAATAGTCATGCTGATTGCACAGATGTCCGGCAGATTGCACGCAGCAGCCGTATCCTCGGGCAAGGGTACTAAGGTCGCTTTGAGGCGGGCCGCCGAGTGATGACCGTGCGCAGCGCCGGGGACAGAATCGATGAACCCGGACCTGCCGGTGATTGAGAACACGCCGCGCAGTGCCTCAGCCATCGCACTTTTCCGTAGGCGCGAGCTAACAACGCCGAAACATCCGACGTTACGCGGAGTCTCTGTAAGCGAGCAGGCGCAGCGCGTTCGCCACGACCAGGAGGGTGGAACCCTCGTGGAAGAGCACGGCGACGCCCATCTTCATGCCCAGGATCGTCGCCGGAATGAGCAAGGCCACCATGCCCAGGCTGGCCCACAAGTTCTGGCGGATGATGCGCCGGGTCTGCCGGCTCAACCCCACGACGAACGGCAGGTGCTCAAGCTTGTCGCCCATCAAGGCCACGTCCGCTGTCTCGAGCGCGACATCTGAACCCGCCGCGCCCATTGCGATTCCAACCGAGGCGCTGGCCAGTGCGGGCGCATCGTTGACACCGTCGCCCACCATGGCCACCTCGCCCTCGGCGCGCAGTGCCTGGATCGCCTTGACCTTGTCTTCTGGCATCAGGTCGCCATACGCCCGGTCGATGCCCACGCTGGCGGCCACCGCATCGGCGACCCGTTGGTTGTCGCCCGAGAGCATCACCAGCCGGGTCATGCCGAGCTCGCGCAGTCGGGCCATAACCGCCTTGGCGGCTTCCCGGGGCGTGTCCATCAAGCCAACGGCGCCCAGGTAACGGTCTCCCTGTCGTACGACGAACACCGTCCGGCCTTGATGCTCCAAGTCCAGCACGCGCGTCTTCAGCGCGGCGGGCACGGCGGCACCCCCGAGCTCATCGAACAGGCTCTTCTTGCCCAGGTGCACGGTCTCGCCGGCCACGGTCGCCTTCAGGCCGCGGCCTGTAAGGCTCTCGAGGTCCGTCGCCTCAGGGACAGCGTGCGAGCCCAGACGGACCAGGCCATCGCGCACCACCGCGGCAGCCAAGGGATGGTCACTCAGGCGCTCTACGGCAATAGCGACGCTCAACAGTTCCTGCGTCGTCACGCCGTCAGCGGGCATGACGTCCGTCACCTGCGGTCGGCCCTCGGTCAGCGTGCCGGTCTTGTCGAAAGCCAGCGCGTGCAGGACGCCCAGCCGCTCCAGCGGGCCGCCACCCTTGATCAGCACGCCGCCCCGTGCGGCCCGCGCCACGCCGCTTAACACCGCGCTGGGCGTGGAGATGGCCAAGGCACAGGGACTGGCGGCTACCAGCACCGCCATGGCGCGGTAGAACGTCGCGCTGAAGGGCTCATCCACCACCAGCCCGGCGAACAACAGCAGGCCCACCAGGACCAGTACCGCGGGAACGAAGATCTTCTGGAAGCGGTCCGTGAACAGCTGCGTCGGGGATTTCTGGTGCTCCGCCGAACGCACCAGTTCCACGACTCGGGCCAAGGTGCTCTGGCTGGCGAGGCGGGTGACTTCGACCTCCAGAACCTTGCCTTGGTTGATGGTGCCGGCGAAGACGCGATGCTCGGGGCCGACGGCGTCAGGGCGTTGCCTGGCCTCGGCCACGTCCACCACCGGCCGCTTGTCGACCGGCACGCTCTCGCCCGTGATGGCGGCTTGGTCAATGCTGCTCTCGCCCAATACGACGAAGCCGTCCGCCGCCACGCGTTCATCGGGCTTGACCACCACGACATCGCCGATAACCAGGTCGTTTACAGATACGTCGACCAACTGGTCACCGCGACGCACCAGCGCCGTCTCGGGCCGCAACGCCGCCAGCGCTTCGATGGCGCGACGGGCGCGGCCCATCGCGTAGTTCTCGAGGGCATGGCCGAGACTGAACAGGAACAACAGCAAGGCGCCCTCGGCCCATTGGCCCAAGACCGCGGCGCCCGCGGCCGCCACGATCATCAGGGAATCGATCTTGAGCTCACGGTGGCGCAGGTTCTCGATCGCTTCGCGCACGGTGAAGAACCCGCCGGCCGCATAGGCCAGCAGCAGCAGGATGAGGGGACCGGTGGCACCGTCGCCCTGTGTTCGACCCCAGGCCCAGCCGGCCAGGAGGAAGGCGCCGGAGGCCAGCGAAAAAATGATCTCGGCGCGGCCGGCCCAAGGGCCCCCGCTGCCGTGATCGTGGTTGTGTCCGGCGCTCGCGGCCGGGGGTGGCGTGGTATCACTCATCGGGCATTCCTCGAATGGGGATCCTGCAGGCGCGCTCCGACGGAGCGCGCCTGCCTCGTGGCCTTCGTCGTGCGGGGCTAGGCCGGCACGTCCGCCCGGTCGATCAGCAGCACATCGTCGATGGAGCTGGTGAAGATCCAGCCGGCATTCACCTGCCCGGTGCGGCCGTGCTGCCGGATCAACGCAATGATCGCGTCGACCCGCTCGTCCTCGCAGAACACATCCAGCTGGATCTCCTGGGTCACCCGTTCCCCCAGCTCGACCGAGTAGTCCTGTTCGCGGGCACTGGCGGCCTGCAACAGCCCTCGCGCCTGGACCACGCTCAGGCGCCGCTCACCGGCGGCTTCCAGGGCGTGCACGATGTCGCTCATCCGATGGGCGTGCAGCAGGGCAGTGATGCGCTTCATGGCGTGGCCTCCGGGTTCTTGCGTTCGGCGCGGGTTTCCAGCCACTCGTAGAGCACGGGCAGCAGGAACAGGGTCAGCAGGGTGGCGCTGAGCAGGCCGCCCACCACGACGGTGGCCAACGGGCGCTGCGTCTCGGCGCCGACGCCACTGGAGATCAGCATCGGCACCAGGCCCAGGATCGCTACGCTTGCGGTCATCAGCACCGGGCGCAGCCGCAGGGCCGTGCCTTGCAGCACCGCCTCACGCACCGAGAGCCCACGTTCGCGCTGCTCGTTCAGGAAACTCACGAGCACGATGCCGTTGAGCATGGCTACGCCGAACACCGCGATGAACCCGATGGCCGAGGGCACCGACAGGTACTGGCCGGTCAGGAACAAGGCCAGCAGGCCGCCGATGGTCGCGAAGGGCACGTTGGCCAGGATCAGGGCCGCGAACTTGATCGAGTTGAACGCGGTGTACAGCAGCACGAAGATGAAGAAGATCGTGATCGGCACGATCAGGCTCAGCTTGGCCAAGGCCCGCTGCTGGTTCTCGAACGCACCGCCCCACTCGATCCAGTAGCCGGGCGGCAGGTCCACCTGCGACTTGATCGCGGCCGTCGCATCGGCCACGAAGCCATCGACGTCCCGGCCCCGTACATCCATCTGGATCACGGCATAGCGCTGCAGCTGCTCGCGACGGATGAACGAATAGCCCTCGGCGACGGATACCGTCGCAACCTCGGAAAGCGGCACCAGCGCTCCCGACGCGGCCTTGAGCGGGATCCGTCGCAGCGCTTCGACCGAGCTGCGCGTTCCGTCATCAAGGCGCACGGAGATGTCGAACCGCCGCACCCCGTCCAGCAGGACGCTGACCGGCTCACCGCCCAGGCCATTGCGCACGATGGTCAGGACCTCCTCGGCGTTCATGCCGTGCCGGGCCAGCTCGGCCCGATCCACCTCGATGCGGATCTGCGGTTTGCCGACATTCGCTTCCAGCGACAGGTCCGCCACGCCGTCGATACCGGCAAGAACCGGCTTTAGCTGACTACTGATGCGATCAAGTTCGCCCAGATCCTCGCCGTAGAGCTTGAGCGCGAGGGTCGCGCGCACGCCGGAGATCAGCTCTTCGACGCGCATCTGGATCGGCTGGGTGTAGCCTGGCACCACGTTGGGCACGACCTCCTCCAGCGTCTCCTGCATGGCTTCCTCGAGTTCCTTGATCGAGCGGCCGGTGGTCCAGTCCTCCTCGGGGGTCAGCGCCGTGTAGATCTCCATGTAGTTGACGTCGGCGGTCTCGCCCTTTTCGGCGCGGCCGATCATGGCGAGCGTCGTCTCCACTTCCGGGAACTTCTTGAAGGCCTCGGCAATGACATTGCTGGTGCGGATCGACTCATCCAGGGACGTCGACGGGATGCCCGTCACCCGCCACATGATCGA
>JAJLLM010000127.1:0-8207 GCA_033837965.1 Pseudazoarcus pumilus | reverse complement strand
AAATGGGCCGGCCTCGCCGCCTGACGGCGAGGCCTGACACCTCCGGTTCGCAACGTCCGCGCTGATTCCGGCGCGCCGCCCCGTGCGCCACCGTCGTGCCTCGCCGATTCCCCCACCCCAACGGAGAATCGGATGCACCCCATCGAACGACTGCGGCCCATGCCGCTGCTGTGCGCGCTGATCGGCGCGCTTTACCTGACCCCGGCCGTCGCGCAGGACACGACCGCTGACCCCGCCAGCGCGCAAGCGCGCCCGAGCAGTCTGGCGACCCTGTTCGAGGCCGCCTGGCAGCGTCGCCCCGAGGCGCTGTCGCTGGGCACGCGCATGAGCGCCGCCGAGGCCGGCCGCGAGGCCGCCCGGCGCTGGTTCGCCGAACCGCCCGCCGCCGAGGTGTCGCTGCGCAGCGACCGCTTAAACCGCAACGACGGTGCGCGCGAGTACGAGGCGGGGCTGGCTTTCCCACTGTGGCTGCCGGGTGAGCGCGCGCTCGTGCAGCGCAGCGCCGATGCGCAACTCGGCGCGGTGTCCAGCCGCGCACGCCTGGCCCAACTGGAAACCGCGGGGATGCTGCGCGAGGCCTGGTGGGAGTTGCAGCGTGCCGCGGTCGATCTCGATCTGGCGGAAACGCGTCTGGACGCAGCGCGGGCCTTGCACGGCGACGTGACGCGACGCCAGCGCGCAGGCCAGCTTGCGCTCACCGACGCCAATCGCGCCGGCGGCGTACTGGCCGATGCCCAGAGCGAGCTGGCCGGCGCCCGGTCCAAATTCGCGCGCGCACGTTTGGCACTGCAGCAGCTGGTGGGTCGCGACGCTGCGTTGCCCGACGCTGAGCAACTGCACATCGAGCCGCTGCCTGAGGAGGCTCCGGCCATCGGCGACAGCCATCCGGCGCTGGCCGCATTGCTCGATGAGAGTGCGATGTCGCGCAGTGCTGCGGTACTTGCCAGCAAGCGTTCGCGCGCCAATCCGGAATTGACGCTGGGGGTTACGCGCGAGCGCGGCGAGGCCGGCGCGCGTTTCGAGCAGACCCTGACGGTGGGTATCCGCATCCCCTTCGGTGGCGGTGCGCAACACCGCTCCGAGGCCGGCATGGCAATGGCTGAAGCCATCGAACACGAGGAACGTGCCCAGCTTGAGCACCTGCGACTGGAGAGCGATCTGCTCGCCGCGCGCGAAACACAGCTCGCCGCAGAGGCCCGCCGCGAGGCAGCCGAGCGCCGCGCGACGCTGGCCGAGGACACGCTGCGCGCCATCGCCAAGTCCTTCCGCCTCGGCGAGACCTCGCTGCCCGACCGTCTGCTGGTCGAACTCGAGGCCTCCGAGGCGCGCCGCGCACTGGCGCACGCGCGCATCGACGAAGCCGAAGCCATCTCCGCGCTGCGCCAGGCACTCGGCCTGTTGCCGCAGTGACGCGCACCCCACGAGGAATCCCGATGTCCACACACCGCATTACTCTCGGCATGGTGGCGCTCGCCCTGTGCCTGCATGCCCCGGCGGCCCTGTCCGGTCCCGGCCACGATCATGGCGAGGAGGCCACACTGCAGGCCACTGGCCCCGCCGCACCGCGTTTCGCCGCCACCAGTGAGCTGTTCGAACTGGTCGGCGTGCTCGACGGCGATCTGCTCACCCTCTATCTCGACCATGCCGACAGCAACGCGCCAGTCGAGAACGCCGAACTCGAATTCGAGCTCGGCCCCGACACGCTGACGGTCGAGCCGGTCGCGCCCGGCACCTTCGGCGTGCACCTGCCTGCCGAACCGGCTGAGGGCGAATATGCCGTGGTCGCCACCGTGATCACGGCCGATGCAGCCGACGTGCTGGTTGGTACGCTGGACGTGCATCACGCCGACGAAGCCGCTACGGATGAACACGACCATGCCGAACAGTGGCTGCCGTGGGCCATCGCCGGCGGCGCACTGCTGGCGCTGCTGGCCGCGCTGCTGCGTGATGGCCGCGGGCGGGAGGTGCGCGCATGAAGACCCGCATCTTGCAACTATGCCTGCTCGCTGCGCTGAGCACGGCCATGCCCGCCGCATGGAGCGGCCCCGGTCATGACCACGGCGAGGAGGCCACTCCGGTGACCGGCGACGGCCCGCGCCGCGCACCCGACGGCAGCGTCTTCCTGCCCAAGCCGGCGCAGCGCCAGCTCGGCGTGCGCACCCTGCCGGTCGAGCGCGCAGCCCTGCCGCGCACGCTGGAGCTGAACGGCCGTGTGGTAATGGACCCCAATGCCGGGGGTCTGGTTCAGCCCATGCAGGGCGGCCGCGTCGAGGCCGGACCGGACGGCCTGCCGGAGCCGGGGCGGCCGGTGCGACGCGGCGAAGTGCTGGCCTGGGTGGTGCCTGCGGCCGGCGCCATCGAACGCGCCGGACAGCAGGCGCAACTGGCCGAACTGCGCGCCGAGCGCGACATCGTCGGCGCCCGCCTGAAGCGCCTGCGCGAGCTGGCCGACAGCGTGCCGCGCAAGGACATCGACGAGGCCGCCGCGACGTTGGCGAGCCTGGACACACGCATCCGCGCCACGCGCGACGGCCTGCAGGGGCGCGAGGCGCTTACTGCGCCGGTCGATGGCGTGATCGCCGAGGCGCGCGCGGTGGCCGGTCAGGTGGTCGATGCGCGCGAGACGCTGTTCGAGATTGTCGACCCGACGCGGTTGCGCATCGAGGCGCTGGCTTATGAACCCGAGCGCGTCACGCGCATCACTGGCGGCAGCCTCGCGGTCGGCGGACGCGTGCTGGCACTGCGTCACGTCGGAACGGCCAGCGCGCTGCGCGATCAGGCACTGCCGATCCGCTTCGCTGCGACCGGCGAGGCGCTGGACGGGCTGGCGCTGGGGCAAACCGTGCGCGTGCAGGTGCAACTGGCCGACACAGTTGACGGGCATCGCGTGCCGGCCGCGGCGCTGATGAAGAACCCCTCGAATCAGACAATCGTGTGGGTCAAGACCGCGCCCGAGCACTTCGAGCCGCGCGTGGTGCTGAGCGAGCCGCTCGACGGCGGCCATGTCGCGGTGACGTCCGGGCTGACCGACGGCGACCGCGTGGTGGTGCGCGCCGCCGCCCTCGTCAACCAGATCCGCTGAGGGGAGGCGCACATGTTCAAGTGGTTACTCGATGCCAGCCTCGCCAACCGGCTGGTGGTCATCGTCGCC
This sequence comes from Pseudazoarcus pumilus, assembly GCA_033837965.1. Classification (GTDB taxonomy): domain Bacteria; phylum Pseudomonadota; class Gammaproteobacteria; order Burkholderiales; family Rhodocyclaceae; genus Pseudazoarcus; species Pseudazoarcus pumilus_A. The sequence continues at coordinate 5,056 of JAJLLM010000127.1, read as the reverse complement.
AGTCTGGCGGCGATGGCCTGGGGGGCGCTGACGCTGTCGCAGACGCCGGTGGACGTCTTCCCCGATCTGAACAAGCCCACTGTCACGCTGATGACCGAAGCCGGCGGCATGGCCGCCGAGGAAGTCGAACAGCTCATCACCTTTCCGCTGGAGACGGCCATGAACGGCCTGCCCGGCGTGGAATCGGTGCGTTCTGTGTCCAGCGCGGGCCTGTCATTCATCTACGTCACCTTCGACTGGGACACCGAAATCTACCGCGCCCGCCAGATGGTGTCCGAACGGCTCGGTTCGATGGAGCAGGCGCTGCCGCCGGGCATCGTCGCGCACATGGGGCCGATCAGTTCGATCATGGGCGAGATCATGCAGATCGCGATTCCCATCGATCCGCAGCGTATCTCGCCGATGGATGTGCGCGAGTACGCCGACTGGGTGCTGCGCCTGCGGCTGATGTCGGTTCCGGGCGTGGCCCAGGTTATTCCCATTGGCGGCGAGGTACGCCAGTTCCAGGTGCAGCCCGACACCGCGCGCATGCGTGATCTGGGCATCACCCAGGAGGATCTGGCCAACGCGCTGCAGGGCTTCGCGGCAAATACCTCGGGCGGTTTCCTGGAACTGAACGGGCGCGAGTACCTGATCCGGCATCTGGGCCGAACTTCGGTACTGGAGGATCTGCGCCAGCTCGCACTGACCGTGCGCAATGACCAGCCGGTGCTGCTCAAGCAGATCGCCGAGGTCACCTTCGCGCCCAAGGTCAAGCGCGGTGACGCCGGCTTCGAAGGCCAGCCGGCGGTAATCCTTGGCGTTCAGAAGCAGCCCACGGCCGACACCATCGCGGTGACCCGCGCCATCGAGACGGCGCTTGACGAGATGAAGTCCTCGCTGCCCGAGGGCATGGCGGAACCGCGCGTGACCTTCCGCCAGGCAAGCTTCATCGAGGCCTCCATCGATACGCTGACGGGCAAGCTGATCGCCGCCTCGGTGTTCGTCGCGGCCATCCTCGCGCTGTTCCTCGGCACGCTGCGCCCCACGCTGATCGCCCTGACCGCGATTCCCGTGTCGATCCTGATCACCGCGATGGTGTTCGACTACTTCGGCATGTCGATCAACACCATGACGCTGGGTGGGCTGGCGATTGCCATCGGCGGCCTGGTGGACGACGCGGTGGTGGATGTGGAGAACATCATCCGCCGCCTCAAGACCGCCCGTGCCGCACATCCGGGCATCGCGCTGCCGCTGCTGTCCATCGTGCGCAACGCCTCGCTGGAAGTGCGCTCGGGCATCGTCTACGCGACGATGATCATCGTGCTGGTGTTCCTGCCGCTGTTCGCGTTGCCGGGCATCGAAGGGCGGCTGTTCGTGCCGCTGGGTGTGGCCTTCATCGTGTCCACGCTGGCTTCGCTGATCGTGTCGGTCACGCTCACGCCGGCGCTGGCCTTCTACCTGCTGCCCGGTATGAAGTCGCTCGAGCATGGCGACACGCGGCTGCTGGCGTGGATCAAGCGCGGCTACGGCCGCGCGCTGGCACGCGTGCTGGAACGCCCACGCCCGGCCGTCGCCGCCGGTGCCGTGGCCGTGCTGCTCGCCGCGGCGGCGGTGCCGACCTTTCCGACCACCTTTCTGCCGCCGTTCAACGAGGGCACGCTACTCGTAGGCCTGCGCCTCAATCCGGGCGTGACGCTGGCCGAATCCTCTGCCCTGGCGAGCGAGGCCGAGCGGCTGGTACGTGAGGTGCCGGAAGTCACCCACGTCGGACGTCGCAGTGGCCGGGCGGAACTCGACGAACACGCCGAGGGCGTGCATGTCAGCGAACTCGACATCGGGCTGATTCCGGCCTCTGAGCTGACCCGCAGCATGGACGAGATTCGGGCCGACATCCGATCACGGCTGGTCAATCTGCCGGCCGCCGCGGCCATCGGGCAGCCGATCTCTCACCGCATCGACCACATGATGTCGGGCGTGCGCTCGCAGATCGCGATCAAGCTCTTCGGCGAGGATCTGGACGTGCTGCGCAGCCAGGCGGAGGCGCTGCGCGCGAGGCTCGCCGACATTCCCGGCCTGGCCGATCTGGAGGTCGAGAAGCAGGTACTCGCGCCGCAGATCAAGGTGCGCATCGACTACGCAGCGGCCGCGGCGTACGGCGTGCCGACCTCACGCGTGTTGAGCCTGCTGCAGGCCATGGTCGAGGGCGAGGAGCTGGCGCAGATCGTCGAGGGTTCGCGCCGCTTCGACCTGGTGGTGCGCCTGCCTGACACCGCGCGCACGGTCGAGGGGCTGTCGCGCATGCTGATCGACACGCCCAGCGGCTTCGTGCCGCTGTCGCGGCTGGCCACCATCGAGGACGGCGACGGCCCCAACCAGATCAGCCGCGACGACGGACGCCGCCGCATCGTGCTGTCGGCCAACGTGCAGGAGCGGGCCCTGTCCGAGGTGGTCGAGGATATCCGCGCACGGGTCGCCGAGCATCGCCTGCCGGAGGGCTACTTCATCACGCTGGGTGGTCAGTTCGAGGCGCAGGAACAGGCCGCAAGGCTGGTCGGCATGCTGGCGCTGGTGTCGGCCGCATTGATGTTCGTGGTGCTGTTCTCGCGCTACCGCTCATACCGGCTGGCTGCGCTGATCATGGCCAACATCCCGCTGGCGCTGGTCGGCGCGGTGATCGGCCTGTGGCTGTCGGGCCAGCCGCTGTCCATCGCAGCGCTGATCGGCTTCATCACCCTGGCCGGCATCTCGGTGCGCAACGGCATCCTCAAGGTCAGCCACTACATCAACCTGATGCGCTCGGAGAACGAGAACTTCGACCACGCGATGATCCTGCGCGGCTCGCTCGAACGTCTCAGCCCGGTGTTGATGACCGCACTGGTCACCGCCTTCGCGCTCGCCCCGCTGCTATTCGAGGCCGAGCGCCCCGGCACCGAGATTCTGCATCCGGTGGCGGTGGTGATCTTCTCCGGCCTGATCAGCTCGACCCTGCTCGACACCTTCCTGACCCCCGCCCTGTTCTGGCTGTTCGGCCGGCGTGATACCGAGCACCTGATGAACCAGAACGAGAAGGAGGCATTCTGATGACCCCGTTTGATAGCCCACTGCAACCAAGGAGCCCACACATGAACGCTCGCACCCTGATCCTGCTGTCTTGCCTGCTCGCCGCCACGCCCGCGCTGGCCGACAAGAGCCACGGTCACGCACATGGCGACAGCCATGGTCACAGCCACGCCGAAGAAGGGGCTCATGACCATGCGCCGAAGCACGGCGGCATCGTCAGCGAAGCCAACGACCTCGACTTCGAGCTGGTCAGCCAAGACGGCCTGCGGTTGTTCGTGCGCGATCACGGCGAGCCGGTCAACACCGACGGCGGCAGCGCCAAACTGACAGTCGTATCCAAGGACGGCAAGCAGGACATCGAGCTCGCGCCTGCCGGAGAGCATTTCGCCGGCACGGCGCAGTTGCCCGCCGGCGCGCGCGTGGTGGCGCGGGTGACGCTCGGCGGGCGTACCATGGCAGTGCGATTCGCCATGCCGTAAGCCCGGCCGGCGCATCGCCGTTCAACGGAGGTCGCCATGCACCGCGGAATCGTGCTCGCACTGGCGGCAGCCGTGCTGTTCGGTGCGAGCACTCCGTTCGCCAAGCTCGTCGTCGCCAGCGCCCATCCGGTGTTGCTGGCTGGCTTGCTGTACCTCGGCAGCGGGCTTGGCCTGAGCGCTTTCCGGCTGCTGCGCGACCGCGGCTGGGCCGCTTCCGGCCTGGTGGCCGGCGAATGGCGCTGGCTCACCGCCGCCGTACTGTTCGGCGGCGTGCTGGGGCCGGTGGCGCTGCTCATCGGCCTGGCCCGCACGGATGCCGCCTCGGCCTCACTGCTCCTCAACCTGGAGGGCGTGCTGACTGCGCTGATCGCCTGGATCATATTTCGCGAACATTGCGACCGGCGCCTCGTCATCGGCATGCTGGCCATCGTGGCCGGCGGCATGCTGCTGGCGTGGCCCTCGCAACAAGCCGAAACTGGTGGCAGCAAGCACCGGCGGCGCCCTGTGGATTGCCGTGGCCTGCGCGTGCTGGGCCATCGACAACAATCTGACACGCCGCATCTCGGGCGGTGACGCGGTATTCATCGCCACCATCAAGGGCCTGACGGCGGGCGCCATCAACCTCGTCATCGCCTGGATGCTGGGTGCCTCGTGGCCGGCCGCGGGCAGCGCCTTGAGCACCCTCGCCATCGGCCTGGTCGGCTACGGCATCAGTCTGGCGCTGTTCGTGCTCGCACTGCGCGAACTCGGCGCGGCGCGCACCGGCGCCTATTTCTCGCTCGCGCCCTTCGTCGGCGTCGCCGTCGCGCTGGCACTGCCCGGCGGCGAAGCGCCGCCGCTGCTGTGGCCCGCCGCGCTGCTGATGGGCGTCGGACTGTGGCTGCACCTGAGCGAGCGGCACGACCACGAACACCACCACGAGCCGCTCGAACACAGCCACTTGCACTGGCACGACGAACATCACCACCACGAGCATTCGGGAATCGCCACCGAAGAACCGCACGTCCATCGCCACACTCATACGGCGGTCACGCACAAGCACCCGCACTTTCCCGATCTGCACCACCGGCACAATCACTGAGTACAACCGCTGTAACGCATTGCAAGCGTTTGGCCGTTCGCTCCGACGCCCCTATGCGTCTGGATCTTTACTGCACGGCCAGCCTCCGAAGTGCTCGCGCGTCTATCGAAAACTCTAAACGGTGAATTGCACCTCAAGCCGCAATTCACGCGAAGTGCGCTGGCGCCACTCAGGCATTCACGGCGTCGATGTTATTCAAACTTCATCGACAGCTTTGGGTCGGCAGCGGTCACTCCCAGTTTTTTCCACAGCGTCCGAGCAGGCGAATGCTCCGGCGCCGACTGTGCGGCTAAAGTCTCTGAACTCGTTCGGCTAGTAGGTTAAACCGCAGCAAGCAGCGTCGCTGCTGCGCCGTTGGGCCAACCCGCACCACTGTCCGACAACCTTTATTGTGTTAAACCGGTTTTCCGACAACCTTTATTATTTTCCGACAGCCTTTATTGTTGTAAATCAT
>JAJLLM010000126.1:0-27633 GCA_033837965.1 Pseudazoarcus pumilus | reverse complement strand
CAGGCAGCCGTCGCCGAGGAAGACCCAGGTGCGGTGGTCGACGATGGCGTGGCCGGGGCGGTTGAACTCGGCGGCGAGGATCTTCTCGGCCAGCGCCATGCCCACCGCGTTGGTGATGCCCTGGCCGAGCGGGCCGGTGGTGGTCTCGACGCCGGGGGCGTAGCCGTATTCGGGGTGGCCCGGGGTCTTGCTGTGGAGCTGGCGGAAGTTCTTCAGCTCCTCGATCGGCAGGTCGTAGCCGGTGAGGTGCAGCAGCGCGTAGAGCAGCATGGAGCCGTGACCGTTGGACAGCACGAAGCGGTCGCGGTCGGCCCACTTGGGGTTGGCCGGGTTGTGGCGCAGGTGGCGGCGCCACACCACTTCGGCGATCTCGGCCATGCCCATGGGGGCGCCGGGGTGGCCGGACTTCGCTTTCTGCACCGCGTCCATCGCGAGGGCGCGCACCGCGCCGGTAACCGGGTTGAAGGAGGGCGGGGCGACGTTGCGGGTCTGGGTCATGGCGCTGGAGACAGGCGTCTGATGGAAAAGGCGAAATTATCGCCGAAATTGCTGCTCCGCGGTAGGTCGGGCGGGGGGCGGAAATCCACAGTGAGGCGGGGAAACGCCGCGCCGACAGGGGCTTACATCGCCTTGCGCTTCTTCTCCATGAGCTTCCAGATCAAGGGCGTGAGGATCAGTTGCATGGCCAGATCAAGCTTGCCGCCCTCGATCACGATGGTGTTGGCACGCGACATGAAGGAGCCGGCGATCATGTTCAGCAGATACGGGAAGTCGATGCCGCGCGGGTTGGAGAAGCGGATCACCACCATCGACTCGGCGAGCGAGGGAACGTCGCGCGCGATGAAGGGGTTGGAAGTGTCCACCACCGGCACGCGCTGGAAGTTGATGTGGGTGCGCGTGAACTGCGGAACGATGTAATGCACGTAGTCGTGCATGCGGCGCAGGATGGTGTCCTGCACCGCCTCGGCCGAATAGCCGCGCACGTGGGTGTCGCGGTGCAGCTTCTGCAGCCATTCGAGGTTGATGATCGGCGCCACGCCGATCAGCAGGTCGGCGTGCTTGGCGATGTTGATGCCGTCGGATACGAAGCCGCCGTGCAGACCCTCGTAGAACAGGCAGTCGGTGCCCACCGGCAGGTCGTCCCAGTCGGTGAAGGTGCCCATCGGCAGGTTCCAGCGTACCGACTGTTCTTCGTTGTGGATGTACACGCGCTTGCGCCCGATGCCGGATTCGCCGTAGCCGCGGAACAGGGCTTCGAGGTCTTCGAGCAGGTTGGCGTCCGGGCCGAAGTGACTGATGCCGCGCTCGCCACGCGCCTCGGCCTCCTCGATCTGCTGCTTCATCTCGGCGCGGGTGTAGCGGTGGAAGCTGTCGCCTTCGACGACGGCGGCATTTACCCCCTCGCGGTGGAAGATGCGCTCGAAGGTGTCCTTGACGGTCGTGGTGCCGGCGCCGGACGAGCCGGTGACGGCGATGATCGGGTGTTTCGCGGACATGGGGGGTTCCGTTGGTCAGGAGGTGTGGGCGGCCAGCCAGCCGCGCCATTGCGAGAACAGGCCGGGGCTGGCCGCGGCGAGTACGCCGCGCTTGACGCCCGGCGGCGCCATCAGCGGTTGGCCGTCGAGCGCCATGCCGACGCCGCCGGCCTCGGACAGGATCAGACTGCCGGCAGCGTAATCCCACAGCATCTGGCCGCCATGCAGATAGACATCCAGCCGGCCGGCCGCGGTGAAGCACCATTCCAGCGCACTGGAGCCGAAATTGCGCTGCGAGTAGAACGGCGGATGGCGCGACAGCTCGGTGCCCAGCGCGGGCGGCACGCGCTTGAAGTCCACGCCGGCCACCGCTTCGCCCAGCCCCTCGGCGGCGCGGCGCAGCGGCAGCCGCGTGCCGTTGAGAAAGGCGCCCGAGCCCTTGGCGGCGTAGAAGGATTCGTCGGTCACCGGGTTGTACACCACGCCGAAGCGCGGCTCGTGATCGACCAGGTAGGCAATCGAGACCGCGAAGAACGGGATGCCGTTGAGGAAATTGGTGGTGCCGTCGATGGGGTCGATGCACCACAGCCCCTTGCGGCCGTCCTGCCACAGCCCCTGCTGCTGTTCCAGCGTCATCTCCTCGCCCAGCACCGGGCCGGACAGCAGGCCCGGCAGTTCGCGCTCGAAGTGATGCTGCGATTCCAGGTCGGCCTCGCTGAACAGCGTGCCGTCGGATTTGCAGTTGCGCGCCGTGCGCAGATAGCGCGGCAGGATGACCTCGCGCGCAACATCTCGCACGAGCGATTCAAGTGCCCGGGCGCGGGCAAGGCGATGCGAGGGGTTGGGCATGGGCTCCCCGCGGGGGTTGTCGGTCGCCATATACTAGCACCATGAATCCGCGCTTCTTTTCTCCCGAGCCGCTGCCACAGGGCGATTGCTTCGAGTTGCCCGAGTCGCTGGCGCATCACGCCGTGCGCGTGCTGCGTCTGACCGCGGGGGCGCGCATCGTGCTGTTCGACGGCTGTGGCGGCGAGGTCGAGGCCGAACTCGCGGGGCAGGGCAAACGCTGGTCCGCACGCCTGCTGGAGCGCCGTGCCACGGAGCGCGAATCGCCCCTGCAGGTCGTGCTGGTGCAGGCGCTGGCGAGTGGCGACAAGATGGACTGGGTGGTGCAGAAGGCGGTCGAGCTGGGTGTCTCGTCCGTCATCCCGGTGCGTGCCACGCGCAGCGTGTTGAAGCTCGCCGGCGAGCGCGCCGACAAGCGCGTGGCGCACTGGCGTGAGGTGGCCGTGTCGGCCTGCGAGCAGAGCGGGCGCAACCGCGTGCCGCAGGTGGCCGACATCGTCGATCTGCGCGACTACCTCGCGCAGACGCGCGATGGCCCGCAACGCCTGATCCTTGATCCGCTGGGCGGGCAGCGGCTGGCGGAGCTGGGCCGTCCGGCCGCAGCCTGCCACCTGCTGATCGGCCCCGAGGGCGGCTGGAGCGGCGAGGAACTGGCCGCGTGCCGGGCTGCCGGTTGCGCCGGCGTCACCCTCGGGCCGCGGGTCTTGCGCACCGAGACCGCCGGCTTGGCCGCGCTCTCCGCCATGCAGGCGCTATGGGGTGATTTCTGAAGGGAGTGGCGCATGTTTGACTCCGCCGAGATCGGTCACAAGGTTGGCAAGCGCGAGTTCCGCAAGGCCGAGGATGTGTTGCGCACCGCGCTGCTCGACGCGCAGTACGAACTGCTCGAATCGCGCGCCTTCTCGGTGGTGGTGCTGGTCAACGGCGTCGAAGGTGCCGGCAAGGGCGAGACGGTCAACCTCCTGACCAAATGGATGGACCCGCGCCACATCGAGGTGCGCGGTTTCGATGAACCATCCACCGAGGAAGCCGAGCGTCCCTACATGTGGCGCTTCTGGCGCGTGCTGCCGCCGCGCGGCAAGCAGTGCGTGATGTTCGGCGACTGGTACGCAGGAGCCTTGCGCGAGCGACTCGCGAAGGAGACTTCCGCGACCGTGTTCGAGCATCGGCTCGACGAGATCAACCGCTTCGAGGCCATGCTGGCCCGCGAGCAGGTGGTGCTCGTGAAGCTGTGGTTTCACCTGTCGAAGGCCGCGCAGAAGCGCCGCTTCGATACGCTGTCGGCCGATGACAGGACCCGCTGGCGTGTCACCGAAGAGGACTGGGCGGCGCACGAGCGCTACGACCGTAGCCGCGAACTGGCCGAGGCCATGCTGCGCGCCACCGACAGCGCAAGCGCACCGTGGATCGTCATCGACAGCGAGGACGCCAACCACCGTTCGCTGGCGGCCGGTCGCGCGGTGCTGGAGGCGATCACGCGCCAACTGGCGCGCTCACACGAGGCGTCTGCCGGTGGGGCGTCGCGGCCCGAGCTGCCTGCGCTACCCGACCGGCGCACCTTTCTCGACACACTGGACCTTGCGCAGAAGTTCTCCCGCAAGGAATACGACGAGCAGCTCGAAGTGCTGCAGGGCCGGCTGGCCTTGCTGACGCGCCACAAGGCTTTCCGCAAGCGCTCGCTGGTGCTGGTGTTCGAGGGCATGGATGCGGCGGGCAAGGGCGGCGCCATCCGGCGTGTCACGGCGGCGCTGGATGCGCGGCATTACCGCGTCATCCCGGTCGCTGCGCCGACCGACGAGGAAGCCGCGCGCCCCTATCTCTGGCGTTTCTGGCGGCACGTGCCGCGGCAGGGCAAGACCGTGATCTTCGACCGTTCGTGGTACGGCCGCGTACTGGTCGAGCGTGTCGAGGGTTTTGCCGCGGAACCCGACTGGATGCGGGCCTACGGCGAGATCAATGACTTCGAGCAGACGCTGGAGGAGGCCGGCGCGGTGGTCGTGAAGTTCTGGCTCGCGATCAGCAGCGACGAGCAGCTCAGGCGCTTCCGTGAACGCGAGGCGGAGGCGCACAAGCGCTTCAAGATCACACCCGAGGACTGGCGCAACCGCCACAACTGGGCAGCCTACGAGGAGGCGGTGTGCGACATGCTCGAACGCACCGGCGGCCCCCGGCCATGGACGCTGGTCGAGGCCGACAACAAGCACTTTGCCCGCATCAAGGTCTTGCGCACGATCTGTGAGCGGCTTGAGGCGGCCCTTGCGGCGTGATCCGCGCGCTCGCGTCATTCCGATAGAATCACCGCATTCCGATGCAAAGGTGATGCCCGTGAGCCGTGATTCCCAGACCTCCGAAGCCCGCATCGTGGCCGCCGACGAGACGGCCGCGCAGTTCGTCGCCTGGGTGCGCGGCGCGGCGCCCTACGTGCACGCCTTCCGCAACAAGACCTTCGTCATCGCCTTCGGTGGCGAGGTCATGGCCGACCACGACCGCGCCCAGCGCTTCGCCTATGACTGCAACCTGCTGTCGGCGCTGGGAGTGCGGCTGGTGCTGGTGCATGGCGCCCGCCCGCAGATCGACGCGGAGATGGAGCGGCGCGGGCTCGAGCCGCAGTTCCACAACGGCCTGCGAGTGACTGACGCGGGCGCACTGGAATGCGTCAAGGTGGCCATGGCGGTGACGCGTTTCGAGGTCGAGGCGCTGCTGTCGCAGGGCCTGCCCAATACGCCGATGGCCGGCAGCTACATCCGTGTGACCGGCGGCAATTTCATCACGGCGCGGCCGGTGGGGGTGGTCGACGGCGTCGATTACCAATACACCGGCGCGGTGCGCAAGATCCTCGACGAGGAGATCAAGGCCGACCTCGACCAGCAGAACGTGGTGCTGATCACGCCGCTGGGCGTGTCGCCGGCCGGCGAGATCTTCAACCTCAGCATGGAGGACGTGGCCGAGGCCGTGGCCGTCACGCTGAAGGCCGAAAAGCTGGTGTATCTGTGCGACGCGCCAGGCCTGCTGGATGAGGACGGCCATCTCATCGAATCGGTCACCGCCGACGAGGCGCAGCGCGCCTTTGATGCCGACGAGGGGCTCACCGAAGACCTGCACTACTACCTGCCGGGCGCCATCCGCGCCGTGCGCAAGGGCGTCGGCCGCGTGCACCTCATCGATCACGACAAGGACGGCGGCCTGCTGCTGGAGTTCTTCACCCATGCCGGTGTCGGCACGGTGGTGACGCGCGATCCGCTGTTCCGCATGCGCGAGGCCACGGTGGAGGACATCGGCGCGCTGGTGGCGCTGATCCAGCCGCTGGAGGCCGACGGCTCGCTGGTGCGGCGTGGCCGCGAACTGCTGGAGCAGGAGATTGAACGCTTCACGCTGGTCGAGCACGACGGCGTGCTGGTCGGTTGCGCGGCGCTGTATCCCTTCGGTGACGAAGGCTCGGCCGAACTGGCCTGCCTGGCCGTGGCGCATGAATACCGCCGCGCCGGGCTGGGCGAGCAACTGCTCAAGCGGCTGGAGAAGCGCGCCCGCGCGTTGGGGCTGGAGCGGCTGTTCATCCTCACCACGCGCACCGCGCACTGGTTCCGCGAGCGCGGCTTCGTCGAGACCGGGCCGGAGGCGCTGCCGAAGAAAAAGCGCGAGCTGTACAACTACCAGCGGCGCTCCAAGGTCTTCGTCAAGCAGGTTTGACGGCGAGGTGCAGTGTGACTGGTAAAATGGCCGCCACATCGATCCGCAAGAGGTAAGCCATGACCCGTATGGTCAATTGCATCAAGCTTGGCCGTGAGGCCGAAGGTCTGGACCGTCCGCCGGTGCCGGGGGCGCTCGGTCAGCGCATTTTCGAGAACGTCTCGAAGGAAGCCTGGCAGCAGTGGGTGAAGTACCAGACCATGCTGATCAACGAGAACCGCCTGAACCTGATGGACGCCAAGGCACGCAAGTACCTGGCGGAGCAGATGGAGCGCCACTTCTTCGGCGGGGGCGCGGACCAGGTCGAGGGCTTCGTTCCGCCGTCCGCCTGATCCGGCCGGGTGCAATGCAAAAGGGCAGCGGCTTGAGCCGCTGCCCTTTTTGTTTGTGTGTGTGCCCGCGTCGTTCAGTTGGCCGGGCGCACGACCTGATCCATGTCTTCCGGCGTGGTGTGGCGCACGTCACGTCCGCGCGCCATGAACACCACGTACTCGGCGACGTTGGTGGCGTGGTCGCCGACGCGCTCGATGGCCTTGGCGATGGTCAGCAGGTCGAGCGCGCGGATGACATGCGCGGGGGTCTTCATCATCAGCGTGGCAAGGTCGCCCATGATGCCCTTGATGACCGCATCCACGTCCTTGTCCTCGCGTGCCAGTTCGGGCGCCAGCGATACATCGCTGCGCACGTAGGCATCGAGTGCGCGTTCCAGCATGGCAACGGCGTGTTCGGAGACGGTGAGCAGATTGACCTGCGGCACGCTGTCGGGGTCGGCGCCGACGATCTGGCGCGCCGCCTTGGCGATCTTCTTGGCTTCGTCACCGACGCGCTCGAGGTCGGTGATCATCTGCATGGTGGTGGTCAGCATGCGCAGGTCGGCAGCGGCCGGGGCGTGCTTGACGATGATCTGCACGCAGCGCTCGTCGAGGTCCACTTCCGCACGGTTGATGCGCTTGTCGCGCAGGATGACCTGCTCGATCAGGACCTTGTCGGATTCGCCCAGGCCGCGGATGGCGTCACGCACCTGCTGGCAGACCTCCTGGCCCATCAGCACGACGCGCTGGCGCAGCTCGTCAAGGTCGCGGTCGAATTGGGCGAAGGTGTGCTTGTTCATCTGTCCATGGGCTCCACAATGAGTCCGCGCAGACTAGCACCCTCGTGTGACGGTTTTGTTGCAGTTCACGCAGGCCTGCGTTGCAGGCTCTGCACGCCCGCGGCGGTGGCCAGCAGCAGTTCGTCGGCACCACGGCGCGCGAACAGGCCGTTGGTGACGATGCCGGTGATGTGGTCGATCTCGCTCTCCAGCGCGCTCGGCTCGGAAATCGTCAGGCCGTGCACGTCGAGAATGAGGTTGCCGTTGTCGGTGACGAAGCCGGCGCGCTCGACCACCTTGCCACCCAGTTGTGCAAGCTGGCGAGCGACATGGGCACGCGCCATCGGTACCACTTCCACCGGCAGCGGGAAGCGGCCGAGGCGTTCGACGCGCTTGGTCTCGTCACAGATGCAGATGAAGCGCTGCGCTACCGCGGCGACGATCTTCTCGCGCGTGAGTGCGCCGCCGCCTCCCTTGATCATGCAGAAGGCGTGGTCGATCTCGTCGGCGCCATCGACGTACACCGGGATGCTGTCGACATCGTTGAGGTCGAATACGCGGATGCCGGCCGCGGCCAGTCGGCGGGTGCTGGCGTCGGAGCTGGACACCGCGCCGATGATCTTCGAACGCATGTCGGCGAGGCCGTCGATGAAGTGATTGACCGTCGAGCCCGTGCCGACGCCGACGATGGTGCCGTGCGGAATGCGGTCGAGTGCGGCCAGTGCGGCGGCCTTCTTGAGTGCGTCCTGATTCATGCGCGGGTTCCGGTAAGGGTCAGACGAGGCCGTCGAAAGGCTGGACGATGACGCGGCCACCGGCCGCCACATCGCCGCATTCTTCCGGCAGCACGATGAAGCAGTTGGCTTCGGACATGGATTTGAGTACGCCCGAGCCCTGGCTGCCGGCGACGCGCACCTGCGGGCCGTCGCTGCTCCAGTGGAAGCGCCCGCGCACGAACTCGCGGCGTCCCGGCCGCTTGCCGATGGGGTCGGCGCAGGTCGCCTCGAACAGCGCCGGTTCAGGCAGCGGTGACATACCGGAAAGGGTGAGCAGCGCGTCGCGCACGAACTGGTAGAAGGTCACCAGCACCGCCACCGGGTTGCCGGGCAGGCCGAACATCCAGGCGCGGTCGACGCGGCCGAAGGCCATCGGTCGGCCGGGTTTGATGGCGAGCTGCCAGAACGACACCTGACCGAGCCGGCCGAGCATCTCGCGTGTGTAATCGGCCTCGCCCACCGATACGCCGCCGCTGGTGAGGATCACGTCGGCGCTGGCGGCTGCGCTGCGGAAAGCTTCCTCGATGGCGGCCGGGTCGTCGGGGATCACGCCCATGTCGATCAGCTCGCAGCCCAGCCGCGTGAGCGCGCCGAAGAGCGTGTACCGGTTGCTGTCGTAGATTTCACCCGGCGACAGCGGCTTGCCGATGGAAGCCAGTTCGTCGCCGGTCGAGAAGAAGGCCACGCGCAGGCGGCGACGCACGGCGACTTCGGCAATGCCGAGCGAGGCGATCAGGCCGATCTCGGCCGGGCCGCACAAGGTGCCGGCGGGCAGGGCGATGCCGCCGAGCTTCAGATCTTCGCCGGCGCGGCGCAGGTTCTGGCCCTTGCGCACCCTGACCGGAATGAACACGGCCTTGTCTTCGCTGCGCGTGGCTTCCTGCGGCACGATGGTGTCCGCGCCTTCGGGAATCGGCGCGCCGGTCATGATGCGCACGGCCTGACCTGCGCCGATCAGCCCGCTGAAGGGGCGTCCGGCAAAGGCGCTGCCCACCACTGCGAGACGCGTTTCGCCATCGGCGGTGAGGTCGGCAAAGCGGATGGCGTAGCCGTCCATCGCCGAGTTGTCATGGGCCGGGACGTTGCACGGGGCGATCACGTCTTCGGCCAGCACGCGGTCCAGTGCGGCGCGTACGGCCACGCGCTCCCAGCCGTCGACCGGCGTGAGCGGGCCGAGAATCGCCTCGCGGGCATCGGCGACGGAGAGCATGTTCTTGGGTTGCGGATTCATGGAGTTCCTGCCGGAGATGCTCAGACCCGGCGCATTATCCCCGATCCGCCGTCCTGCTGCAGCACGGCGGGCGATAGAATCGCCGCCATGAACGATTCGCTGCACCAGAGCGCCGCGCTCGCGCTGGCGATAGCCGACCCCGCCGGGAAGTGCGCAGCCACTCATCAGATGCGCGCGGATCGCGCGGCCGGGCGGCTGCGCGTGGCGTCCGGGCCGGATGACCTGCAGCCGCTGTGGGTGCCCGGGCGCCCGCAGCGCCCGGAACTGGTGGCGCCGGAGCAGCTACGCCCGCGCAAGCCGGCCACGCCGGAGGGGCACGCAGCGCTGATTCACGCCATCGCCCACATCGAGTTCAACGCCATCAATCTCGCGCTGGACTGCATTGCGCGCTATCGCAGCTTTCCCGATGACTTCCACGACGGCTGGCTGCAGGTGGCGGCCGAGGAAGCGCAGCACTTCAGCATGTTGCGTGCGCGCCTGCGGGAACTGGGCTACGACTACGGTGATTTCCCTGCCCACAACGGCCTGTGGGACATGGCCTGCCGCACCGCGCATGATCCGCTGGCGCGCATGGCGCTGGTGCCGCGTGTGTTGGAGGCGCGCGGGCTGGATGCCACGCCGGTGATCATGGGCAAGCTGCGCGCCATCGGTGACGAGGCTACGCTGGCAATCCTCGATGTCATCCTGCGCGACGAGGTCGGGCATGTCGCGCTCGGTGACCGCTGGTTCCGTCTTCTTTGTGCGGAGCGCGGCCTGGAGCCCGAGGCGACCTATCTGGCGCTGATGAATGACTTCGGTGCGCCCTGGCCGCAGCCGCCGCTGCACGAGGCGGCGCGCCTGCAGGCCGGCTTCTCGCCGGCGGAGATTGAGCGCCTGCGTGCCGGACGCAGGGAGTAAACGAAAAATGGCGGCCGTGGCCGCCATTCCTGTTGAAGCAATCTGTGCTCAGCGCAGGCCGGCAGCGTAGTCGGCGACTGCGGCCATTTCCTTGTCGGTCATCTTCAGCGCGATGCTGCGCATCATTTCCGCCGGGTCGTTGGCACGATTGCCGTCGCGGAAGGCCTGCAGTTGAGTCAGTGTGTACTTGGCGTGCTGACCGGCGATGCGCGGGTACTGAGCGGGCATGCCGGCGCCGGTCGGGCCGTGACAGGCCGCACAGGCCGGAACGCCTTTGGAGGCAATGCCGGCGCGCCAGATCTCGCGGCCCTGCTCGACGGTTTCGGCGTTCTGGGCGACTTCCGGCTGCAGCGTCTGCTGCGCGTAGAAGTGGGCCAGCGAGAGCTTGTCCTCATCGGACAGCGCAGCCACCATCGAACCCATGATGGCGTTGGGGCGGGCCGGGGGGTTGCCGTTGATCGAAGCGAAGTTGCGCAACTGCTTGTAGGTGTACTCGGGGATCTGGCCGGCGAGCTTGGGGTTGTCCGCGATCGTGCTGTTGCCATCGGCCGCATGACAGCCGACACAGATGGAGTCAGCAAGCTGCTTGGCGCGGTCGAGGTCGGGGGCCTGAGCATGCAGCCCGCCGGTGGCCAGAAGCAGCGAAAGCAGAAGGGAACGCTTGATCATGGGTGTCCTCTGAAAGCTGTGAGCGGATACACAAACGCGGTATTCTATATTAACTCGTCGCCTCTGCGCGAAGCCCCGAATTTTTCCCGATGCCGGGCCTCGCGCGGTGTCCATCCCCGATGCCCATATTCCGCAACGCCCAGTTTGAAATCTCGATTGCCAAGACTTCCGGCCTGCCTCCCCCGGTGGGCGCGGAGATCGCCTTTGCCGGCCGCTCGAACGCCGGAAAGTCGAGCGCAATCAATACATTGGCCGGCCATGTGCGGCTCGCCTACGTGTCCAAGACGCCCGGGCGCACCCAGCTCATCAACTTCTTCCGCCTCAACTGCGGTGCGGCGCTGGTCGACCTGCCGGGATACGGCTACGCCAAGGTGCCGCCCGAGGTGCGCAAGCAATGGCAGGGGCTGCTCGAGCGTTACCTGAGCAAGCGCGAGAACCTCATCGGGCTGGTGCTGATCATGGATTCACGTCACCCGCTCACGCCGCTCGATCTGCAGATGATCGGCTGGTTTGCGCCCAGCGGACGCCCCATCCACATCCTGCTCACCAAGTCCGACAAGCTGTCGAAGAACCAGGCCGCGGCCTCGCTTGCGCTGGTGCGCCGCGAGTTGGGGCATCTGGTCGGGCAGGTGAGCGTGCAGCTGTTCTCCAGCCTCAAGAAGACCGGCATGGAAGAAGTTGAACACGTCGTCGCCGGTTGGCTCGGGCTGCCGCAGGATGCGGCTGCCGAAAAAGAAAAGCCCCGGGCCGAAGAGACGTAAGCCCGGGGTGAACGCCTTCGCTGAAGGCTCCCGCTCAGGGAGGGAAGCGGGGGATGCCGGTTGCGCATCCGTGTGATCTGAGTGCCTGCGTGCCGATCGGTTCCCTCGCGTCGTGAGATTTCTGCATCAGACTGATTTAAAAGGAGTTCCAGATGAGGTCCGGTCCTGCATTCCCCGCCACCCGCATGCGCCGCATGCGTCGCGACGACTTCTCGCGCCGCCTCATGCGCGAGCATCGTCTGACGGCGGACGACCTCATCTATCCGGTGTTCGTGCTTGATGGCGAAGACCGCGTCGAGGCCGTGCCGTCCATGCCCGGCGTGGAGCGCATGAGTATTGACCGCCTGCTCAAGGTGGCCGCCGAAGCCGTGGAACTGGGCGTGCCGGCGATTGCCCTGTTTCCGGTCATCGACGCCGCCGGCAAGACGCCCGACGCTGAAGAGGCGTGGAACCCGGACGGCCTCGTGCCACGCACCGTGCGCGCCCTCAAGGCCGCGTTTCCCGAACTCGGCGTCATCACCGACGTTGCGCTGGACCCCTACACCAGCCACGGCCAGGACGGTCTCATCGACCCGGCCGACCCGCGCGGCTACGTCATGAATGACGAAACGCTCGAAGCGCTCGCCAAACAGGCCCTGTGCCACGCCCGCGCCGGTGCCGACGTGGTCGCCCCGTCCGACATGATGGACGGCCGCATCGCCCGCATCCGCTCCGCGCTGGACGCCGAGCGCTTCATCCACACCCGCATCCTCGCCTACTCGGCCAAGTACGCATCGAGCTTCTACGGCCCCTTCCGCGATGCCGTCGGTTCGGCCGGCAACCTCGGCAAGGGCGACAAGCACACCTACCAGATGGACCCCGCCAACTCCGACGAGGCCGTGCGCGAAGTCGCGCTCGACATCAACGAGGGCGCCGACATGTTCATGGTCAAGCCCGGCATGCCGTATCTCGACATCGTGCGCCGCGTGAAGCACGAGCTGCAGGTACCCACCTACGTCTATCAGGTCAGCGGCGAATACGCCATGCTCAAGGCCGCCGCCGCCAACGGCTGGCTCGCCGAGCGCGCCTGCGTGCTCGAAGCCCTGCTCTCCTTCAAACGCGCCGGCGCCGACGGCATCCTGACTTACTTCGCGCTGGATGCGGCGCGATGGTTGCGCGGCGACGCTTAAGCGCCGACTAGCTTGCCAAAGGCCCGGCGCAATTCCAGCACCGAGCCGATCTTCATGTCGGCGTAGGCGGGCTGCTTGAGTCCGCGACCGACCAGCACGGTTTTCATGCCCAGGCGCTTGGCGGTGCGCAGGTTGTCCGCTGAATCCTCGACCAGGATGCAGCGCTCCGGCCGCAGGCGGTACTCGCGCAGCAGGTGGCGGAAGGCGCGTACGCTGGGCTTGGGCTCGAAGCGCATGTGTTCGACGGCGAAGACGTCGTCGAAGTGACGGCGGATGCCCATGGCGCGGACGATGGCTTCGACGTACTCGGCGGGGCCGTTGGAGAACACGATCTTGCGGCCGGGCAGGCGGCGCAGTATGGCCGAGAGCGCGCGGTCGAACACCATCATGTCGTGCAGGCGCTCGAAGCGGTGGGTCTCGCGCAGGAAGTGGCCCGGGTCGGTGCCGTGGTGGCGCATCAGGCCGGTCAGCGTGGCGCCGTAGCGCTGCCAGTAGGTCAGACGCAGGGCGTTGGCCTCATCTTCCGGCACGCCCAGATGCTCGGCCAGGTAGGCCGTCATGCTGCGGTTGATGTGCGGAAAGATGTGGGCGCTGGCGTTGTGCAGCGTGTTGTCGAGATCGAACAGCCAGACGGGGTGCATGCACGGCGGGCGCGGGCCGGGTGGCCCGCGCCGAGGGCTCAGATGGCCTGCAGGCCGAGGCGCTGGAACAGCGCTTCGTCGTGGTTGGCCTCGGGGTTGTCGGTGGTGAGCAGGCGGTCGCCGTAGAAGATGGAGTTGGCGCCGGCCATGAAGCTCAGGGCCTGCATCTCGTCGCTCATCTGCTGGCGGCCGGCCGACAGGCGCACCACGCTGGTGGGCATGGTGATGCGGGCGACGGCGATGGTGCGCACGAACTCGAAGGGGTCAATGTCCTCGTTGCCGGCCATCGGCGTGCCGGGGATGGGCACGAGGTTGTTGATGGGCACCGAGTCCGGCGGCGGATTCATGTTGGCCAGTTGGGCGATCATGCTGGCGCGGCCGCGACGGCCTTCACCCAGGCCGACGATGCCGCCGCAGCACACGTGGATGCCGGCGTCGCGCACCTTGTCCAGCGTGTCCAGACGGTCGTTCATGGTGTGCGTGGTGATGACCTGGCCGTAGAACTCCGGCGCGGTGTCGATGTTGTGGTTGTAGTAGTCCAGTCCGGCGTCAGCGAGCTTCTCGGCCTGACCGTCGCGCAGCATGCCGAGCGTGACGCAGGTTTCCAGCCCGAGCTTCTTCACTTCGCGCACCATTTCCAGCACCGGCTCGAGGTCGCGGTCTTTCGGGCCGCGCCAGGCGGCGCCCATGCAGAAGCGCGAGGCGCCCTTGGCCTTGGCGGCGCGGGCGTGCTCGAGCACCTCGTCAATCGGCATCAGGCGCTCTTTCTCCAGCCCGGTGTCGTAGCGGGAGGATTGCGAGCAGTAGCCGCAGTCTTCGGAGCAGCCGCCGGTCTTGATCGACAGCAGGGTGGAGCGCTGCACGGCGTTGGCGGTGAAGTGTTCGCGGTGGATGCGCTGGGCTTCGAATACCAGGTCGAGGAAGGGGCGCTCGAACAGCGCGTTGACCTCGGCAGTGGTCCAGCGGCGTGCCGGGGCGGCTTGGGCTGCGGTGGGGCTTGCGCCAGTCTGTTCTGCCAATCCCGTTGTCATTTCAGTATCCTTTGCCAATTCTGCGCGAGTGGCGCATGTTCCGGTCAGGGGGTTCGCTTGTCAAACCTGTCGCGCTGGTGGCGGTCCCTGAATGTTCTTGTGCTGCCGCAGGCCTGCGAGGTGTGCGGCACGCGTTGTGGTGATGCTCCGGTGTGCGCGGAGTGCGTTGCTGATCTGCCAGCCGCGGCCGATCCGGCCTGTGCCGTGTGTGCCTTGCCCTTGCCCGCAGGGGGTGTGTGCGGGCGCTGTCTGCGGCGACCGCCGGCGTTCGACGCCAGCCGCGCGGCGCTGGCCTACGACTTTCCGGTGGATCGTCTGGTGCAGGCGCTCAAGTACCGGCATCGGCTGGGTCTGGCGTCGTATTTTAGCGAGCTTCTGCTGCAGGCTGGGCGCCCTGAAGGGCTGGATTGTGTCGTGCCGTTGCCGATGCATCCGCGCGCGTTGCGCGAGCGCGGCTTCAATCAGGCCGTGGAGCTGGCGCGGCCACTGGCGAGGGCGTGGGGCTTACCGTTGTGGCTGGATGCGGTGCAGCGCACCCGCGACGGGCCGCCGCAGGCTTCCCTCAACGGGCTGGCGCGGCGCCGCAGCGTGCGTGGTGCCTTTGCCGCCGATCCGCGGCGTTTCGCCGGCAAGTCCGTGCTGGTGGTGGATGACGTGATGACCACCGGCGCAACGCTGCAGGCGCTGGCGCGCGAACTCAAGCGCGCCGGGGCGATTCGCGTGGAGAATATCGTCGTGGCGCGCAGGCCCTGAGCGCGCGGAGTGTGGAGTTCCGATGTTCGATGTAGTGCTGTACCAGCCTGAAATTCCTCCCAATACCGGCAACCTGATCCGTCTTGCGGCGAATACCGGCATCCGTCTGCATCTGGTCGAGCCCTTGGGTTTTGACCTTTCCGACAAGCAGTTGCAGCGCGCCGGGCTGGATTATCACGATCTTGCACGACTCACCGTGCATCGTGGCTGGGAGGCCTGCTGCGCGGCGCTGGTGGGGCGGCGCATGTTCGCCTTCAGCGTGCGCGGCACGCGCAGTTATGCCGAGGTGGCGTTCGCGCCGGACGATGTGTTCGTGTTCGGGCCGGAAACGCGCGGTTTGCCGCAGGAGCTTCTCGATGGATTGGGGGCGCAAGCCGTGCTGCGGCTGCCGATGATGCCGTCCAACCGTAGCATGAATCTGGCCAATACGGCCGCGGTGGTGGTGTTCGAGGCGTGGCGCCAGCAGGGGTTTTCCGGCGCCGTGTGACGCGGCGGTCAGCCGTGCTCGTGGCGGGGTTCGCGTGAGAGCAGGCTTTCGACTGCTTCACGCGGGCCGATGTGGTCACTGTGGAGCAGGGCGTCGATGGCTTCGGTGATAGGCATCTCGATGCCCATGCGTGCGGCCAGGCTGGCGGCCGAGCGTGCGGTCGGCACGCCTTCGGCGACGTGGCCGAGATTTTTCAGGATGTCCGCCAGGCTCTCGCCGCGTGCCAGCGCCAAGCCGACGCGGCGGTTGCGCGACAGGTCACCGGTGCAGGTCAGGATGAGGTCGCCCATGCCGGCGAGGCCGGTGAGGGTTTCCGGGCGGGCGCCGAGCGCCACGCCGAGGCGGGTGATCTCCGCCAGCCCGCGCGTGATCAGTGCGGCGCGGGCGTTGAGGCCGAAGCCCATGCCGTCGGATACGCCGGCGGCAATCGCGATGACGTTCTTCAGCCCACCGCCGATCTCGGCGCCGATCAGGTCGGTGCCGGCGTAGATGCGAAAACGCGGCTGGTGCAGTGCGCGCACCCAGAACTCGGCGAATGCGCGGTCCTGCGAGGCCAGCGTGACCGCGGTCGGCATGCCGGCGCCCACTTCGGCCGCAAAGCTCGGGCCGGTGAGCACGCCGCAAGGCGCACACGTGCCGATTTCCTCGAACACGATCTCGTGAGGCATGCGGCCGGTATCAGCCTCCAGGCCCTTGCAGGCCCAGATCATGGGAACGTCCGGGTGGCTCGCGCGCAGCGCACGTGCCGTGCTGCGCAGGCCGGCCAGCGGGGTGGCGATGAGGTGCAGGTCGGCGCCGTGGGCGGCGGTCTCGAAATCCGGTGTGACCTGCAGGCGCGGGGGAAAATCGACGCCCGGCAGATAGGCCTCGTTGCGCAGTGTCTGCGCCATCTGTTCGATCTGGTCGGTTTCACGCGACCACATCGTGACGTCGTGCTCGCGGGCAAACGCCACGGCCAGCGCCGTGCCCCACGAGCCGGCGCCGAATACGCCGATACGCATCAGATTACAGCCCCCAGACTTCGGTGACCCGCAGGTAGCCGACGGTGCCGTTCTGATGGCGCACCTGGATCCAGCCGTTGCCGGCTTCGCTGACTAGATCAAGCACGACGCTGCGGGTGGCTTCGAAGCTGATGCCCGAGCCGGTGTCCGGCGAGATCCGCGCTGCGGCCTGATCGACGGTGACCATCACGGTGCGCTCCTTGCGCAGGGCGCTGCGCTGGATCCAGTTGATGGAGCCGCTCGGATCGCGCACCTTGACCCACTGGTCAAGCTCCACCACCACTTCCACCGGCGTTCCCGGCGAGATGATGAAGAGCTTGCGACCCTGCGCCGACGGCGTGTCGTACAGAAGGGCCGGCTCGGCGACCGAGTTGAACTTGAGCGAGGCCTGCACGCCCGCCGCAGAAAGTGCCAGCGCGGAGGCGAGGACCAGGCTGCGGAAGGCGTGTTTCATGATCACTGATCCTGTTCGTCGGTGGAGGCGGCGCTTTGCTGCTTCTGCGACTGGTACAGCGCCTCGAAGTTCACCGGCTGCAGCAGCACCGGCTGGAAGCCTGCGCGGGTGAGGGTGTCGGACACGGTTTCGCGCGCATACGGGAAGAGCACGTTGGCGCAGCCGATCATCATCACCGGCTCGAGTTCGGCCTCGGGGATGTTGCGCAGCTGGAAAATGCCGGACTGGGCCACTTCGACCAGGAACACGGTACGACCGTCAGGCACGCTGGCCGAGACATTGACCACCAGGGTGACGTCATAGATGCCGTCTTCGATGTTCTTGCCGGCGGTGCTGAACTCGATGTTGAGCTTGGTGTTGTCGAGCTGCAGGTAGATCTGCGGAGCGTGCGGGATTTCGAGCGAGAGGTCCTTGACGTAGATCTTTTCGATCGAGAAGACGGGTTGGGCTTGTTCGGTCATTGTCCTGGTCTTGAAGGGTGGGTTTCAGTCGGCCGTGCGGGCCAGCAGGGTGTCGAGGCGCCCGGAGCGATCGAGGTCGATCAGGTCGTCGCAGCCGCCCACATGGTAATCGCCAATGAAGATCTGCGGAACCGTGCGCCGGCCGGTGATCTGCATCATCTCGTTGCGCAGCGAGGGGTCGAGGTCGACGCGGATCTTCTCCAGCTCGGTCACGCCGCGGCTGTTGAGCAGTTGCTCGGCGCGGATGCAGTAGGGGCACACCGCGCTGGTGTACATGCGGACCTGCGCGCTCATGCCTTCTTGCCCTTGGGCTTGCGGCCGGAGGTCAGCGGATTGCCGGCCTTTTCCCATTCCATCAGGCCGCCCTTGAGGTTGAAGACCTGCTCGAAGCCGGCCTTCTGCAGCTTGCTGGTGGCGCCGCGCGAGCGCGAGCCGCTGGCGCAGCACAGGATGATCGGGGCGGGCTTGAGTTTCTCCAGCTCCGGCATGCGGCGCTCCAGTTCGCCCAGCGGGATGTGGCGTGCGTTCGGGATGTGGCCCTGGGCGTATTCGCCCTGCTCGCGGATGTCGATCACCACGGCGTCGTCACGGTTGATCTTCAGCGTGGCTTCCAGCGGAGAGATCAGCGACTTGTTGCCGAGCGTGCGGATGGTGTCGACGATGATGAAGGTGAAGGCGGCCAGGGCAAGCAGCACCCAGTGAACATTGCGTTGCAGAAAATCGGCTTCCAATTGGGAGAACTCCGTTGCGGGGTGAGGTGTCAGTCGTCGCGACTGCAGAAGACTTCGCGCATCAGGCCGATCAGCTGCAGCGTGCGCTGGTCGACGACGCGGTAGTACACGCGGTTGGCGTCCTTGCGGGTCTGCAGGACGCCCTTGTCGCGCAGGATCGCAAGATGTTGGGAGATGTTGCTCTGCGAGGTGCCGACCGCATCAACGATGTCCTGCACGCAGACCTCGCCTTCGCCCAGCACGCACAGAATTTTGAGGCGCAGCGGATGGGCGATGGCCTTGAGTGCGCGCGCCGCGGTCTCGATGTGCTCGTGCTTGTCGATCAACTCGAATATGGATGGGTTGTTCACGGTCGGCATGGCATGTCAGCGTCGAGACAGGGAGACTAGTATAAAATACCGCACCGGACTCAGGCAGCTTGTTCTCGCCGGAGCGCCCGGGATTTTTGCAATTCACCGTCCCGAGACTTCATGTACAAGATCGTTCTGCTGCGCCACGGCGAATCCCTCTGGAACAAGGAAAACCGGTTTACCGGATGGACCGACGTGGATCTCAGCGAGAGGGGCCTGGCCGAGGCACATTCCGCCGGTCAGTTGCTCCGCCGCGAAGGTTTCGCCTTCGACCGCGCCTACACCTCGGTGCTCAAGCGCGCCATCAAGACCCTCAACATCGTCCTCGAAGAGCTGGAGCAGCTGTGGCTGCCGGTCACGCATTCGTGGCGTCTGAACGAGCGCCACTACGGTGCGCTGCAGGGGCTCAACAAGGCCGAGACGGCGGCCCGCTTCGGCGATGATCAGGTGCTGGTGTGGCGTCGCTCCTACGAGACCTCGCCGCCGCCGCTGGAAGACGGCGATGTGCGTCTGTCCAGCGATGACGCGCGCTACGCCTCCATGCCGCGCGCCCGCTTCCCGCGCGCCGAGTGCCTGAAAGACACCGTCGCGCGTTTCGTGCCGTACTGGGAAACCGCCATCGTGCCGGAGATCCTGTCCGGCAAGCGCGTGCTGATCGTCGCCCACGGCAACAGCCTGCGCGCACTCATCAAGTATCTCGACAGCATTTCCGACGCCGACATCGTCAAGCTCAACATCCCCACCGGCCAGCCGCTGGTGTATGAGCTGGATGCCGACCTGCGCCCGATCCGCAGCTACTACCTCGCCGACGAGGAAACCATCCGCAAGGCCGAGGCCGAAGTGGCGCGTCACGGCGGCCCGCAGGGCTGACCGAAGGTCGTGCGGTCGCTCTGCCGGCCCTGCCTGCTGCTGGCTCTGGCGGTCTGCCTGGCGCTGCCGGCCGGAGCCTTTGCGCAGGGCGGTGCCATCGAGCAGAAGCAGGGAGAGCTGGAGCAGGTCCAGTCGCGTATCCGCGCCCTTGAATCCGAGATCGCCAGCACCCGCGCCTCGCACGGCAAGGAAACCGAGGCCATGGCCGAGGCCGAGCGCGCAGTGTCGGCGGCGCGGCGCAAGCTGCGCAGCCTGCGGCAGCAGCGCAGCGCCACCGAGCGCGAGCTGGCGGCGGCCGAATCGGCCCGCGCAGAGGTCACGCAGCGCATCGAGGCGCGCCGCGAGGAGCTGGCGTCTCTGCTGCGTCGCCACTACATGCACGGCGGCAGTGACGTTGCGCCTTTCCTGTCGGGCGGTGACCCCAATCAGATTGCGCGTGATGCGCACTACCTTGAGCATTTGGGCCGCGCGCGCCTTGAACTGCTCGACGGTCTGCGGGCCGACCTGCGCGAGCAGGAGCGTCTGGCGGCCGAGGCGGCACAACGTCGCGACCGCTTGGTCGAGCTGGAGACGGCGCAGCGTCAGGAGCAGGCGCAGCTCGAGAAGGTGCTGGCCCGGCGCGCTGCCGTGGTGGCTGAACTGTCCGGCCAACTGCGCGGGCAGGAGGGCGAGATCGGTGCCCTGCGCGAGGACCGGCAGCAACTTGCGCGGGTGATCGATCTGCTCAAGATGCAGGCCGCTCAGCGTGCCAAGCCGCGCCCCCAATCCGCGCCGGTGACGCGCATCGACACCGGGCCGCTGGCCGAAGCTGCTCCGGCCGCGCCTTTCGGCAGTTTGCGCGGGCGCCTGGGTTTCCCCGTGCAGGGCGAACTTGCCGCGCGCTTCGGTGCTCAAAGGGACGATGGTGGCACGCGCTGGCGCGGGCTGTTCATCCGCGCCAACGATGGCGACGAGGTGCGTGCGGTGGCAGCGGGTGAGGTGGTGTTCTCGGACTGGCTGCGCGGATATGGCAATCTCATCATCGTCGATCACGGCGACGACTACCTGACCATCTACGGCTACAACGATGCCGTGCTGCGGGTCGTCGGAGAACGCGTCGCGGGTGGCGAGGCGATTGCCTACGTCGGCGCGAGCGGAGGGGTGCCGGAATCGGGCTTATACTTCGAACTCAGGCACAAGGGTGAGCCCGTCGATCCGCTGGGCTGGATGCGTCGCCGCTGACCCGGTGCAATTCGAATTCATGGAGTCGTCATGCGTAGCAAGCTGCAGAAACTGGGATTGATCTTTACCGGTCTGGTGGCCGGTGTGCTGATCAGTCTGAACTTTTCGGCGGTGGCCGACCGTACTTCGCCGGCGCCCTTGCCGGTCGAGGAATTGCGCGCCTTCGCGGACGTCTTCAACGCCATCAAGCAGGGTTACGTCGAACCGGTCGAGGACAAG
This sequence comes from Pseudazoarcus pumilus, assembly GCA_033837965.1. Lineage (GTDB taxonomy): Bacteria > Pseudomonadota > Gammaproteobacteria > Burkholderiales > Rhodocyclaceae > Pseudazoarcus > Pseudazoarcus pumilus_A. The sequence goes on along the minus strand of JAJLLM010000126.1, from coordinate 6,813 downwards.
ACCCTGATCAACCATGCCATCAGCGGCATGTTGAGTAATCTTGATCCGCATTCGGCCTACCTCGACGCCGAGGCCTTCAAGGAACTGCGCGAAGGTACGCAAGGCGAATTCGGCGGGCTGGGTATCGAGGTCGGCATGGAAGACGGCTTCGTCAAGGTCGTCTCGCCGATCGAGGACACGCCCGCCTTCCGTGCCGGTGTGCAGGCCGGTGATCTGATCGTCAAGCTCGACGAGACGCCGGTGAAGGGCATGACGCTGAGCGACGCGGTCAAGCGCATGCGCGGCAAGCCCGATACCAGCATCACGCTGACCATCATGCGCAAGGGTGAGTCGGCGCCGATCGTCGTCAAGATCACGCGCGAGATCATCCGCGTGCAGAGCGTGCGCTCCAAGGTGCTGGAGCCGGGCTACGGTTACCTGCGTGTCGCACAGTTCCAGGAAAATACCGCCGAATCCGTGGTGGAACATCTCAACCGCATCGCCAAGGATGGCCCGCTGACCGGGCTGGTGCTGGACCTGCGCAATGATCCGGGTGGCCTGTTGCATGGCGCCATCGGCGTTTCCGCTGCCTTCCTGCCGCGCGATACGCTGGTGGTGTCGACCGACGGACGCGCGCCGGACGCGCGCCGCGAATACTTTGCGACGCCGGAAGACTATCTGCGCGGGCGCCGTGACGACTTCCTGCGCAAGCTGCCCGACTACGCCCGCAATGTGCCGATGGTGGTGCTGGTGAACGCCGGCAGCGCCTCTGCCAGCGAGATCGTTGCCGGCGCGTTGCAGGATCACGGTCGTGCCAAGGTGGTGGGTACCCAGACCTTCGGCAAGGGCTCGGTGCAGACCATCCTGCCGCTGACCAGCCAGTCCGCCATCAAGCTGACCACGGCGCGTTACTACACGCCCAAGGGGCGCTCGATCCAGGCGACCGGCATCGAGCCGGACGTCGTCGTCGAGGAGAGCGAGAACGGTTCGGCGCGCCGCGTGCGCGAGGCAGACCTGCTCGGCCACCTGATCGGTGCGGACGAGAAGCCGCCTGCCGAGGGTGAGGTCGCCGCAGAGAAGGCCGAGGAAGAGGCCCCGGCGCCGCGTTTCGAACTGGGCGGTGCGGACGATTATCAGCTTGCGCAGGCCGTCAAGCTTCTCAAGGGTGAGCAGATCGTCCAGAATAAAAACTGATCGGGCGCACAGGGACAGGGGCGATGCGGCGGGAAACAGCGTACAAGCTGGCTGGCAGGAATCATGACCACCCGTCGCCCGGTGCGGGTCTCGAGAAGGAGCGCGAGCTGCGTTTCGCCCAGTCTCCCGCCGGCCAGATCGAGCGCGCACGTGAGGCGCTGATGATGCTCAAGGGAGTCTGCGTGTCGGACGGCCCGACGGGCCACAGTCTCTGTGTGCGCTATTCCATCCTCGAGTACTCGCTCGAACTGCTGGAAGACGCGCTGCGCGACGCCGGCTACCACCTCGACAACAGCCTGTACGCCAAACTGGTGCGCGCCATCGTGTATTTCTGCGAGGAAACGCAGCGCCACAACCTGCTCTCGCCCGAGCGCCTCATCAAGAAATCCAACGAGGTCTACATCAAGGTCTACGACCAGCATCCGCATGGCGATCACGACGATACGCCGGTGGAGTTGCGTGACTACAAGTAGGTTCTCGCCGCCGCTTCTGCCGCACTGCTACCCATGAACGACGATCAACTCCTGCGCTACAGCCGCCACATCCTGCTGCCTGAAATCGGTGTGGAGGGGCAGGAGGCCCTGCTTGCCGCACGCGTGCTGGTGCTCGGTGCCGGCGGTCTGGGCTCACCGGCAGCCATGTATCTGGCCAGTGCCGGGGTGGGTACGCTGGTGCTGGCGGACCACGACACGGTGGACCTCACCAATCTGCAGCGGCAGATCCTGCACACCGCGGACAGCGTGGGCGATCTCAAGGTGGCCTCGGGCGAGCGCACGCTGCATCGCATCAACCCCGAGACGCGCGTAGAGACCCTGGCGCTTCGCCTGGAAGCGGACGCACTGGATGAACAGGTGGCGCTGGCCGACGTGGTGCTGGACTGTTCGGACAATTTCGCCACCCGCCACGCGGTCAACCGTGCCTGTGTGAAGCATCGTGTGCCGCTGGTTTCGGGGGCTGCAATCCGCTTCGATGGCCAGATCTCGGTGTTCGATCTGCGCAATGCAGGGCCGTGCTACCACTGTCTGTTCCCCGAGGGGGAGGATGTCGAGGAAGTACGCTGCGCGGTGATGGGGGTGTTTGCGCCGCTCACCGGCATCGTCGGCGCGACGCAGGCGGCGGAAGCGCTCAAGCTCATCATCGGCTGTGGCACGTCCTTGTCGGGGCGCTTGCTGCTGCTCGACGGCCTGCGCATGGAATGGCGCAGCATCGGTGTCGTGCGTGACCCGGATTGCGCGGTGTGTGCAACTGCACACGCCGCAGCCTGAAACACTCAGACCAGCACTTCGCGCGCCGCCGGGTGCCCCAGAAAAGCCTGCGGGCTGGCGCTGGCGCCATAGGCGCCGGACTGGAACACCACCACCAGATCGCCGGGGACGGCCTCGGGAAGCAGCATGCGGTCGGCCAGCAGGTCGAGCGGCGTGCATAGCGGGCCGACGACACTGACCGGTTCGGTGACAGCTTCGTCCATGCGGTTGCCGATGGCGACCGGGAAATTCTTGCGCAGCACCTGACCGAAATTGCCGGATGCGGCGAGGTGGTGGTTGAGCCCGCCGTCGCAGATCAGGAAGGTCTGCCCCCGCGAGACCTTGCGGTCCACCACGCGGCACACGTAGAGGCCTGCCTCGCCCACCAGATAGCGCCCCAGTTCCAGCGCCAGACGGGCCCCGGGCATGCGGCTGGCGGCTTCATCCGTCAGTTGCGCGAGATTGTCCCCGACCGGCGCGAGATCAAGGCGCGTGTCGCCCGGAAAGTAGGGGATACCGAAACCGCCGCCGAGGTTGATCAGGCGGGGCGGTGTGGGGGCGGCGGCACTCAGGCGCAGCGCGAGTTCGAAGGACAGGCGTTGCGCCTCGACGATGGCCTCGGCACGCAGGTTCTGCGATCCGGCGAAGATGTGGAAGCCCTCGAAGTCCAGACCCAGCGTGGCGATCTCTGCGAGCAGTTGTGGCACGGCTTCGGCGTCCACGCCGAACTGTTTGGCCCCGCCGCCCATGCGCATGCCCGAACTCTTCAGCTCGAAGTCGGGATTGACGCGCACGGCCACGCGCGCCGGCCAGCCGGTGGCGGCCGAAATGTCGGCCAGTTCGCGCGCCTCGCGCAGCGATTCAATATTCAGCAATACCCCTGCGGCAACCGCCTGGCGCAATTCCGCGTGCGATTTTCCCGGCCCGGCAAAGCTGATGTTGCCGGGCGCACAGCCGGCGCTCAGGGCTACGTCCAGTTCGCCTGCCGAGGCCACGTCCAGCCCGTCGACCCTGCCGGCAAGATGTTGCACCAGCGCGGGCATGGGATTGGACTTGATGGCGTAATGCAGCTCGACGCTGTCGGGTAGTGCCGTGCGCAGCTCGGCCACGCGCGCGTCGAGCAGGGCGCGGTCGTAGGCGAAGAAGGGCGTGCCACCGGCGCGCTCGGCCAGCCGCGAGAGCGGAATGCCGCCGACCAGCAATTCCTTGCCGGCAACCGCAAACTGCGTCATCGGGGCGTGCACGGGCGCGGGGCGGGGTTCGTTCATCAGGATTCCTCTCCGGCCGCAGCGGCCAGTGCCTTGCGGTCGATCTTGCCATTGGGGTTGCGTGGCAGCGGGCCTTTGCGCACCTCTACGTGGTTGGGCACCATATAGGCGGGCATGCGCGTACGACATTCGGCCAGCAGGGCGTCGCAGTCTACCGGTTCATCCCCGGCCGGGGTGACGACGACGTGGATGACCTGTCCCAGCGCGGCATCCGGGATGCCGAAGGCCACGCATTCACCGACCATGCGGGTGGCGTACAGTACTTCCTCGATCTCGGTCGGGCTGACGCGGTAGCCGGAAGTCTTGATCATCTCGTCACGCCGGCCGATGAAGTAGACATAGCCGTCCTCGTCACGGCGCACGGTGTCGCCGGAGAAGACGGCAATCTCCGGCAGCACCAGGCCGTTGCTGCGGCAAGACAGATGCGTGGGCAGCGGACGGAAGCGCTCGGCGGTCTTCTCGGCATCGTTCCAGTAGCCCATCGCCACCAGCGGTCCGCGCTGCACCAGTTCGCCCGGCTCGTGCGGCGCGCACTCGGAGCCGTCCTCGCGCAGCACCAGTACCTCGGCATTGGGGATGGCCTTGCCGATGGAGTGAGGGCGGATGTCGGCCTGTTCGGGCGGCAGATAGGTGGCGCGGAAGGCTTCGGTCAGGCCGTACATCAGGAACGGGCGGGTGCGCGGCAGCTTGGCCCGCAGCGTGCGCAGCGCGTCCAGCGGCATGCGCCCGCCGGTGGTGGCGAAGTAGCGCAGGTGCTCGTCTGTGCCTTCGGGCCAATCCAGTCGGGCGAGCTGGATCCACAGCGGTGGTACGGCGGTGAAGCCGGTGACGCGCTCGCGTGTGACGGCCTTGAGCACGTCGCGCGGCAGCAGGTAGTTGAGCAGTACGACGCGGGCGCCGACATGAAATGCAGTGGTGAGCTGCGAGAAGCCGGCGTCGAAGGACAGCGGTAGCGCCGCCAGCAGCACGTCGTCGGGCTGGTTGTCGAGGTATTGCGCGACGCTCTGCGCACCCGCGATCAGATTGCGGTGGGATAGCACCACGCCTTTGGGTCGGCCGGTACTGCCGGAGGTGTACAGGATGGCCGCCATGTCGCTGTCGATGGTGCGGACCGTGTTGCTTCGTGGCGGAGCGTCGAGCAACTCCTGCCAGCGATGCGTGCTGACACCCTCGAAATTCGGCAGTGCGTCGATGGCGCCGGTAACGACGATCTGACGCAGGTCGTGGCAGTTGGCCAGTGTGGCCTCGAGCAGCGGCAGGCGTTCGGCGCTGGTGACCAGTACCCGCACATTGCAGTCGCGCAGGATGTAGCCGACCTGCTCGGGCTTCAGCAACGGGTTCAGCGGCACGAAGGCGCCTCCCGCAGCCGCTGCGCCGAAGGCCGCAGCGACGAACTCCGGACGCTTGTCGAGATAGATCGCGATGCGTTCACCGCGGGCCAGGCCGAATGCCGCCAGACCGCCAGCGACGCCTTCGCACAGCGTCGCCACGTCCGCGTAGCTCAGCGTGAGCTGGCCGGACGTCAGGGCGGCGTCTGCGCCCGCGCGCATCGCTGCAGTAAGCACCAGTTCGTGCAGCAGTGTCGTGCTGTTCATGCGTTTCCGTCGGAGGAGTCGGGGCGCGGGGCCGGCCGCGCGCGAACTTGCAAGTATAATGCGCGATTTGCCGCCGCCCGGGCATTGTGTCCGCCAGACCGGCGCGTGTAGTGAGGTCGATGACTTGAACACCCTGCAGAAAGTGCTGCAACTGCTCGATGAAGTGCTCGCGCTCGACGGGCGCGGATTGCGTTTCACGGCTGACACGCCATTGCTGGGCAGCGTGCCGGAACTCGATTCCATGGCCGTACTGGCCGTGATTCAGGAAATCGAGATCCGTTTCGGCATCGAAGTGCCCGATGACGAGGTGGACGGCAGTTCCTTCGAAACCGTCGGTACCGTGGTCGAATTCGTCGACCGTCTCTCCCGCGCCTGACCTGATGCCTCTGCGGGGTCTGGCTGCGTCCCAATACTTTCAGTCCTTGCTTCCCCTGGCGATGAAGTGCGGATTCTCGAAGCCCGCCTTGCCGTAGTACAGCGGCTCGCCCGTAAGGCTGTATAGCTGTCCGCCGGCAGCTGTCAGCACTGCGTGACCCGCGGCAATATCCCACTCCATGGTACGTCCCAGCCGAGGGTAGAGGTCGGCTTCGCCAGCTGCTATCAGGCACAACTTGAGGGATGAACCGACAAATTTTAGTTCGGAGATTGGGTAGCCTTGCAGGAAGGTTGCGAGCGTTTCTGGATCCCCGTGTGATCGACTGGCGACGACGGTCAGTCCTCGTGCCGGAGGCTGGCGAGTGTGAATGCTGCGTCGAAGACCGCCTTCCTCCACGAAGGCGCCTGTCCCAATAGCCCCCGCGAACAGTCGGTCAAGCGCGGGGGCAAAGACCACGCCAAGAATGGGTATGCCACGCTCGATCAGTGCAATGTTTATTGTGAATTCGCCGTTACGTGAAATGAATTCACGAGTGCCGTCTAGTGGGTCGATCAGCCAGAAGCGCTGGTCTGCTGCTGCTTGACCTGCGGCGGCGGTTTCCTCTGCGACTACGGGGATGTCTCCGGTGACCTGAGCGAGCATGCTTACTATGACCGCTTCGGCGCGTGTATCGGCCGCGGTCACGGGGGAATCATCACCCTTCATGCATACCTCGAAGTCAGTGGCGTAGATGTCGAGGATCACCCGGCCCGCTGAGCGTGCAGTCGAAACTACGTGCTCGAGCAGAGCGTTGAGTGTGGCTACGTCGGGCATCACAGGGGTTTCACTTGCTCTTGATCATCGTGCCGACGCCGTGGTCGGTCAGGATTTCGAGGAGCAGGCAGTGTTCGACTCGGCCGTCGATGACGTGCACGGATTTGACGCCGCTGCGTGCAGCGTCGAGTGCCGATCCGATTTTCGGCAGCATGCCGCCGGACAGCGTCCCGTTTTCGACCAGTTCATCAATGTCGCGGGGTGTCAGGCCGGTCAGCAGCTTGCCGTTTTCGTCCAGCACGCCCGGGGTGTTGGTCAGCAGCACGAGTTTCTCGGCATGCAGGATCTCGGCCAGCTTGCCGGCCACCACATCGGCGTTGATGTTGTAGGTCTCGCCGTTCGAC
>JAJLLM010000125.1:0-4107 GCA_033837965.1 Pseudazoarcus pumilus | reverse complement strand
GCGCAGCGACGAGTGGCGGTGGAACATCGCACCGGCACTGACCTCGGAGGCGGCGCTGTCGCAGGTGGAGCTGGGCTGGGCGCGCGGCTTTGCACGCGACGACGTGCTGCTGGCCGCACAACTGATCACCGGCAATCTGGGAGACCGCTACCGCCTGCTGCCGGACGCCCTGTCGGAAGAGCGCATCGCCATTGCCGTACGCAGCAACGCGCCGGAACTGCTTGCTGCGGTGAACCGCGGAATCGCCCTACTGGCCCGCAGCGGGGAGATCGAGAAGCTGCACGAGCGCTGGTTCATGCAGCCGGTCGCCTCCTATACGCAAGCCCTTGGCGTGCCGATTGCGGGGAGCCTCAAGGCGGCATTCGCGGAGCTGCGCTGAGCGGCTTTGGTGGCTTCAGGCGGTGGTGGGCGCGCGCTCTTCAGCAACACCCTCGTCTTCATCCACCAGAAAGCCGCCGCTCTGATGCGACCACAACCGCGCGTAGATGCCGCCCTGCGCAAGCAGGCTGCGATGATCACCCTCTTCAACGATACGTCCGTGATCAAGCACGATGAGGCGATCCATCGCGGCGATGGTGGACAAGCGGTGGGCGATGGCGACCACGGTCTTGCCTTCCATCAGGCGGTAGAGACTGCCCTGGATGACGGCTTCCACCTCGGAATCGAGCGCGCTGGTAGCCTCGTCGAGCAGCAGGATGGGCGCATCCTTAAGCATCACGCGGGCAATGGCGATGCGCTGACGCTGGCCTCCCGAAAGCTTCACGCCGCGCTCGCCCACGTGGGCATCGTAGCCACGACGGCCCTGCGGGTCGGTCAGGCCGAGGATGAAGTCGTGCGCCTCGGCGCGTCTGGCGGCGGCGATCATCTCTTCGTCGGAGGCATCGGGGCGGCCGTACAGGATGTTGTCGCGCACCGAGCGGTGCAGCAACGAGGTGTCCTGCGTGACCATGCCGATGTGTTCGCGCAGGGAAATCTGCGTGACCGCGGAGATGTCCTGACCGTCGATCAGGATGCGCCCCTGTTCGATGTCATAGAAGCGCAGCAGCAGGTTCACGATGGTCGACTTGCCGGCGCCGGAGCGCCCGACCAGGCCGATCTTCTCGCCGGGACGGATGGTGAGCGTCATGTCGTCGATGACCGGCTTCACCTCGGGGCCCGCGCCGTAGGAGAAGCGCACCTGATCGAAGCGGATTTCGCCGCGCGGCACGGCAATCGGCTGCGCATCCGGCCGGTCCACCACACGACGCGGCAGCGACAGAGTGTTGATGCCGTCCTGCACGGTACCAACCTGTTCGAACAGTTGCGCCATTTCCCACATGATCCAGTGCGACATGCCGTTAAGCCGCAGCGCCATGGCGCCAGCCGCGGCCAGCGCGCCGACACCCACCTGGCCCTGCGTCCACAGCCACAGCGCGACGCCGGTAGTGCTCATGATGAGCGTCATCGACAGCACGTGATTGACGATCTCGATACCCGACACCAGCCGCATCTGGGCATGCACGGTGGTCATGAATTCCTTCATCGCGCCGCGCGCGTAGGCGGCCTCGCGCCCGGCGTGCGAGAACAGTTTGACGGTGGCAATGTTGGTGTAGGCGTCGGTGATGCGGCCAGTCATCAGCGAGCGGGCATCGGCCTGCGCGCGCGAGACCTTGCCGAGCCGGGGCACGAAAACCCACAGGGCGCACAGATAGAGCCCCAGCCAGACCATGAAGGGCACGACCATCCACAGATCGAAGCCGCCCACGACAAAGATCATGGTGACGAAGTAGATCGTCACGAACACCAGAATGTCGGTCAGGATCAGCACCGTGTCACGTACCGCCAGCGCGGTCTGCATGACCTTGGCGGAGACGCGGCCGGCAAACTCGTCCTGATAGAAGCTCATGCTCTGGTCGAGCATCATGCGGTGGAAATTCCAGCGCAGTCGCATCGGGAAATTGCCCGCCAGCGCCTGGTGCTTGACCGTGGTCTGCAGCGCCACCAGCCCGATGCTGGCCAGGATCACCCCCACCAGGATCGCCAGCGTGCCGCCCTCCTGCGCCCACAGATTGGCCGGATCCACCGTGGCCAGCCAGTCCACCACCTTGCCCAGCATGGCAAACAGCACGGCTTCGAAGGCACCGATGGAAGCGGTCAGCACCGTCAGCCCGAGCACGAAGGGCCGCAGCCCTTCGGTACCGGCCCACAGGAAGGCAAAGAAACCCTTGGGCGCCGGTTGCGGAGGCGTTTCGGGATAGGGGTCGACGCGATTTTCGAAGAAACGGAACAAGGGAAACTTCCGGGCAGCGTAGATGTGAAAATTTGACGGTTACGTGAGCGAGTGCCTACCGGACCACCTCCAGACCGCTTCGTTCAACGTAACAACTTAAGCTGTGGCACCGCATCCGCGCCGCACAGCACAGCACAGCACAGCACAGCACCACACCATTTTGCCGGTGACGCCGCCCCAACGCTTCAACAATCGCCGGCGGGCAGCCGAGCGCGAGAAAGCCGGGCTCATCCATCCATCGCCCGGTCGGATCCACACCCCGCGCCGGCAACACCAACGGCGCAAAGCGCTCCAGTTCGGCCCCCAGCGCTTGGGTGCGCGTGGCATTGTCGGCAGTGCCGAGCAGCTGGCCGTGGGGATTGCAGGCCGTGATGAAGGCCGCCGAGAGCATGGCCTTCTCGGCCATCACGCTCGCCAGCTCGGCGTTGTACTGACCGATGCGCAGCACGAAGGGTACATCCCCGCCCACGTGATACTCGGCCGACTCGTAGGCCGCAATCATCAGCGCCGGCACGGCGCTCTGTTTAGCTATCTCGCTCATTTCACTGGAAAGTCGAAGAAGGTTTGCGGGTAGGGCTCGTCGCGCAGGGTGTAGTGCCACCACTCCTCGGGCAGGTTGTTGAAGCCATGGCGGTCCATCAGCGCGGCAAACCACGCACGGTTGTGGCGCACATGCGCCGGCATGCCCGGGTTGGCGGTGTGCGAGAGCGGATCGAACAGGTCGAAGGGCGACCCCATGTCGACCTCGGCACCATCCACCAGCGCCCCCTGCAACATCAGGGAAGCAAGCGCCGGATCGGTCACCACCAACGTCAGGTCAACCGTGCTGCCACGACTGTGGCCGGACTTCGCGGCGATGTAGCCGCGCTCGAACAGTTCGCTCTTGGGGACACGCGGATAGTAGGTGGCCATCCGCTTCAGATCGTCCAGATCACGCCCCCAGCGGACGAAGTCATCCACCGCACGCTGCGGTCGGAAGCAATCGAAGATCTTCAGCGTCAGGCCATTGGCCTGCGCCTCACGCTGAACGTTCGCGAGCGCCGCCGCGGCCGGCTGAATGAGGATGCAGGTCGCCCGCTCATAGCCCGCCACCGGACGGCCAAGAAAGTTTTCGGAGCCGGTGTAACGGATGTCGTAACGGACTTCGGGGAGAACGCTCGGAACGTCCACGAAACCGTCTGGCAAAGACGCAGCAAACGTGGGAAGCAAGCCCAGCGAAAACAATAGCAGCGAAGGAAACAGAAACCGCATGGTCGTCCCGGACAACCCGGAAGGCCGCGATTGTCCCATCCATCCGCGAGCGGGCCTAGCCCTGCAGCTTCTGCATCGCCATCCCCGCCGCTGCCGTGCGGGTTTCGACACCCAGCTTCTCGAAGACGTGCTCCAGATGCTTGTGCACGGTGCGTGGGCTGGTGCCGAGGATGTCGCCGATGTCGCGGTTGGTCTTGCCGTGGATGACCCATTGCAGCACTTCGGCTTCGCGCGTGGTGAGGCCGAAGGCGTTCATCAGGGTTTCGACGGCGCTGGCGTCGTTCTCTTCGCGCAGCACCACCAGCCATTCGCCGTCGCCGTCGTCGTCGCTCTGGTCGTGGAAGGAGCCGAGCAGGCGCTTCTCGCCGTCGGCGGCGAGCAGGGCGAGGGGGTCGCGGCGCTCGCCCAATGCCCGTCGCGCGGCGGCGATCCAGTCGAGCAGGCGTGGCGGGGTTTCCTCGGCTTCGACATCGAACCACTCGCGCAACAATTTGCGCGCCAGCGGGGTCTGCCACACGAGGCGGCCGTCGCGGGCGCGCACGGCGATGGTGGCCTGGCCGAAGGCATCCAGCGCGGTGCGCGCCTGG
>JAJLLM010000124.1:0-7353 GCA_033837965.1 Pseudazoarcus pumilus | reverse complement strand
CGGAAGCGGAACTATTGCCGCTGGCGCATCACACGGCTCCGGCTGTCTGCATGCGCGTTGTGCCCACGCCGACGGGATCGAGCAGACGATCTCCCTGCGCATCGCGGATGCGCGTCACCAGCCCCATGCGGTTCATGCGCGCGATGAACGGGCGCGGGTCGAGGTCCTCGACATTGACCATGCTGCCGGAGTCCCACCTGCCCTCCGCGATGAGTAGCGCGGCCGCCACCACCGGCACGCCGGCGGTGTAGGAGATGGCCTGGCTGCCGACTTCTTCAAAGCACGCGGCGTGGTCGCAGACGTTGTAGATCAGCACTTCCGCGGGCTTGCCGGCCTTGTGGCCGCGCACCACGTCGCCGATGAAGGTGTTGCCGGTGTAGTCGGCGGCGAGCGAAGCCGGATCCGGCAGCACCGCCTTGACGACTTCCAGCGGCACGACCGTCTGGCCGCGCGCGGTGCGCACCGGCTGTTCCGACAGCAGGCCGAGGTTCTTGAGCACCGTGAACACGTTGATGTAGTGCTCGCCGAAGCTCATCCAGAAGCGGATGTCGGGCACGTCGAGGTTCTGCGACAGCGAATGCAGCTCGTCGTGGCCGGTGAGGTAGCAGGTGGCCTTGCCGGTGACCGGCATGTCCCACTCCTTGCGGCGCTCGAACATGGCATTGGCCTTCCACGTGCCGTTTTCCCACGACCACACGGTGGAGATGAACTCGCGGAAGTTGGTTTCCGGGTCGAAGTTGGTGGCGAAGTAGCGGCCATGGCTGCCGGCGTTGATGTCGACGATGTCGATGGAATCCACGCGGTCGAAGCAGTGGTCCACCGCGTAACGCGCATAGGCGTTCACCACACCGGGGTCGAAGCCCACGCCCAGCACGGCGGTGACGCCGGCCTTGCGGCAGGCATCGCGTCGCTTCCACTCGTAGTTGGCGTACCACGGCGGGGTCTCGCACACCTTGGCGGGGTCTTCGTGGATGGCCGTGTCGAGGTAGGCGGCGCCGGTCTCGATGCAGGCCTGCAGCACCGACATGTTCACGAAGGGCGAGCCGACATTGATGACGATCTCGCAGCCTGTGTTGCGGATCAGCGCCTTGGTGGCCTCCACGTCCATCGCATCCAGCGCATGCGCCTGCAGCAGGCCCGCTTCCTGCAGGCTGCCCTTGTCGAGCACCGACTCGATGATGGCGTGGCACTTGGCCAGCGTGCGCGAGGCGATGTGGATGTCGCCCAGCGCCGCGTTGTTCTGCGCGCACTTGTGCGCCACCACGTGGCCCACGCCACCCGCTCCGATGATCAGGACATTGCGCTTCATTGTTTGTTTCTCCTCATCCGGCTGTGCTGCCCGTGTTCAGGACAGGCTGCTGACGTAGTCGTCGTACGAAAAGTCGCGCACCAGGCGCACGCTGCCGTCCGTTTCTCGGATGGCGATGGACGGCATGTGCACGCCGTTGAACCAGTTCTTCTTGACCATGGTGTAGCCGCCGGCATCGCCGATGGAGATGCGGTCGCCGACCTGCAGCGGGCGTACGAAACGCGCCTCGCCGAAGATGTCACCCGCCAGGCAGGTCTTGCCGCAGATCTGGTAGAGGTGCTCGCCCTGGTTGGCGCCGATAGGCGCGGTTTCACGGTAGATCAGCAGATCGAGCATGTGCGCCTCGGTGGAGCTGTCCACCACCGCCAGATGCTTGCCGTTGAAACCGGTGTCGAGCACGCTCACCTCCAGCGTGGTGGTGTGGCGCACGGTGGCCTCGCCCGGCTCCAGATACACCTGCACGTTCCAACGCTCGGCAAAGCTGCGCAGGCGCTCGCAGAAGGCGTCCACCGGGTAGCCCGGCGCCGTGAAGCTGATGCCGCCGCCCAGGCTGACCCAGTCCAGACGCTGCAGGATGTCGCCGTAGCGTTGCTCGACCTCGCCCAGCAGCGCGTCAAAGCGTGCGAACTCACGGTTCTCGCAGTTGTTGTGGATCATCACGCCGCTGATGCGGTCGAGTACCGCGCTGATGCGCGCCGGGTCGGCCTCGCCCAGCCGGCTGAAGGGCCGCGCCGGGTCGGCCAGGTCAAAGCCCGCATGGCTGATGCCGGGGTTCAGGCGCAGGCCCACCGGCTTGCTGCCGGCGTGACCGGAGAAGCGTTCGAGCTGGTTGATGGAGTTGAAGATGATCTTGTCGCAGTGCGCGGCCACTTCGGCAATCTCGTGGTCGGCGTAGGCCACGCTGTAGGCGTGCGTCTCGCCGCCGAATTTCTGTCGGCCCAGCTTCACTTCATACAGCGAGGACGAAGTGGTGCCGTCCATGTGTTCGCGCATCAGGTCGAACACCGACCAGGTGGCGAAGCACTTGAGCGCCAGCAGCACCTTGGCGCCGGAGCGCTCGCGCACGCGGTCGATGATGCGCAGGTTGCGCAGCAGGGCGGTCTTGTCGATGAGGTAGTAGGGGGTGGGAAGCGTGTCGTGCATGGGATTCGTCATGGTTCGCCGTGGGCGGTCACGTGGCGGCGGCCGTGCTTGTCCGCGCCGGGCGTGGCGTCGCCGAGGTGGTCGATGACCACCGCCGGCCGGTCCGGGAAAGTGGCTACCAGCGACAGTTCGCCGCCGATGCTCTCGATATAGTGGCGCAGCGTGGACAGCAGCAGGTCGCTGCGCTTTTCCAGCCGCGAGATGGTGTCCTGGCCGACGTGCAGCGTCGCCGCCAGATCGTCCTGCGTCAGTCCGGCCGCCTTGCGCAGTTCCTTCAGACTGGCGCGCGGCAGGGCGTCCGGCAGCGCCGGCGCGGGTTTGTCGGCCGCGTTCTTCTTGCCCATGGGGACATCCCTGTGGTGTCGTGGGATGCGGATTATGGCTCAAAGACCATATGGTTCAAAGGGCATATTTATGGCGTGGCTGTCGGGTGCTGCAGGTGGACGTTGTGTTCCGGTGGCTGCGTAGCCATGATTCCCTGCATATCTTCCCGGGAGCCGCACATGAACCTGAAACCCCTGCAGTCCGGCAAGCTGCGCGGCGCGGGCTATGACGCCCGCAGCCGTACCCTGCGCGTCGAGCTCGAAGGCGGTGTGCTGATCGACTACGCCAATGTCGGCGAGGAGATCTGGCGCAGGTTGTCGAACTCCGCCTCGGCGTGGAGCTACTACCGTGACAACGTCGAGGAGGAATTCGCCGGCAAGCGCGTGTCGGGCGAGTCCGGGCCGAAGCGGAATCCGCTCGATGACCTGTTCGGCAACTGATCCGGTCCGCGCGGCAACGAGCCGGTGCTTGCGCTGGCTGCTGTGCTTCTGTGCGGCGTTGTCGGGCTTTTCCGCCGCTGCCGACCCGGTCTGCGGTAGCGTGGTGAAGCTTGCCGCGCACGACCGCAGCAGCCTGCATTACGCCCACGCGCCGCCGGCCGAGGGGCTTGCATCGCGCGCGGTGCTGGTGCTGCTGGCGGGTGGTGGCGGGCATCTCGATCTGGATGCGGAAGGTTGCGCGCGCAAGCTCACCGGCAACTCGCTGGTCCGTTCGCAGGCGCTCTTTCAGGAGGCCGGTTTTGTCACGGTGCTGGTGGACGCACCGTCCGACCACACCGGTACGGACGGCTTGGGTGGCTTCCGCATTGCGCCCGAGCATGCGGCGGATCTGGGCAAGGTCATTGCAGATGTGCGTCAGCGCTTCGATGCGCCGGTGTGGCTGGTCGGCACCAGCCGCGGCGCCATTTCAGCGGCGAATGCGGCCTCGCGCCTGAGCGGGGTATCCGCACCGGACGGCGTGGTGCTGACCTCGGCGCTGATGGAAGGCGCCATCATGAACAAGGAGTGGGTGGCGCACTCGGTCTTCGACCTGCCGCTGGAGGCCATCACCATGCCTCTGCTGGTGATCGGCCACGCAGAGGATTCGTGCTCACGCTCGCCGCCGGAACGCATGGCGTCCATTACCGCCCGCAGCGGGGCGCTGCGTGAACAGGTGGTTCTGATGACCGGAGGCACCGGGAAACGCGGCTTGCCCAGCGTCGAAGCCTGTGCCGGTCGCACGCCGCACGGCTTCGTCGGCCAGGAAGCCGAAATGGTCGGGCATATCCAGCGTTTCATTGCCGGCGAGGCGCCCACGGCCACGCCTTGAGTGACTGAGGTTTCAGCCGCGCGTCAGCCCCGCCTCGTACCAGCCGCGGCTGCGGTTGACCACGCGCACCAGCCACAGCATCACCGGCACCTCGATCAGCACGCCCACCACCGTCGCCAGCGCCGCGCCGGAGTCGAAGCCGTAGAGCACGATGGCGGCGGCCACCGCGAGCTCGAAGAAGTTCGATGCGCCGATCATCGTCGAGGGCGCGGCCACCGCGTGTGGCGCCTTGAACCTGCGGTTGAGCCAGTAGCCGAGCGCGGCGATGAACAGCACCTGCAGCAGGATGGGCACGGCCAGCATGCCGATGATCAGCGGCTGCTTGAGGATGGCGCTGCCCTGGAACGAGAACAGCAGCACCAAGGTGGCGAGCAGCGCGAGGATGGAGAAGGGGCCGATGCGCGCCAGCGCGGCCTGGAAGACCGCCTCGCCGCGCTTGAGCAACCGCGCGCGGATGAACTGCGCGATGGCCAGCGGGATCACGATGTACATCACCACCGACAGGAACAGCGTCGCCCACGGCACCGGAATCGCTGAAACGCCCAGCAGCAGCGCCACGATGGGCGCGAAGGCGAAGACCATCACCAGGTCGTTGAGCGCGACCTGACTGAGCGTGAAATTGGCGTCACCGCGGCACAGATTGCTCCACACCAAGACCATCGCCGTGCACGGCGCCGCGCCCAGCAGGATGAGTCCGGCGATGTAGCTGTCCAGTTCCTCGGCCGGCAGCCACGGTGCGAACACGTGGCGGATGAAGATCCAGCCGAACAGCGCCATCGAGAACGGCTTGACCGCCCAGTTCACGAATAGCGTGATGCCGATGCTGTTCTTCTGGCGGCGCACCTCGTGCAGCGCGCCGAAGTCGATCTTCATCAGCATCGGAATGATCATGATCCAGATCAGCACGCCGACCGGGATGTTCACGTGCGCCACTTCCAGCGCGCCGACCGCCTGCGCCACCTCCGGCGCGGCCTGCCCGAAAGCCGTGCCGGCGACGATGCACAGGAACACCCACACCGTCAGGTAGCGCTCGAAAAAGCTGATCGGGGCGCCGGCGGATTGCTTGGCGGCGATTTCACAGGGGGAGGACATGCTCAAGCGCCTCCTGTCGCTGCCGGGATGAGGGTGCCGATGCGTGCGCACTCGGCCTGGAAGGCGACCGGGTCTCGCGTGGCCAGGTCGCGCGGCAGCGCCAGCAGCGCCTCAATGCGATGGCGCAGGATGCGATAGGTGGACACGAAGGCAGCCTCGATCTCGGCCTCCGTCCCGGTGGCCTTGGCCGGGTCGGCCACACCCCAGTGGGCGCGCGGCGCGGGCGACAGATACACCGGGCAGGTCTCGCCGGCGGCGCTGGCGCAGACGGTGATGACCAGATCGGGCGTGAGCGGCAGGCCGTCCCACGACTTGCTGAACAGTCCTTCGGTGGAAATGCCTTCGCGTGACAGCAGCGCCAGCGACTTCGGATGCACGTAGCCGGCCGGCTGGCTGCCGGCGCTGATGGCGCGCCAGCCCTCAGGGGCCAGCGCGTTGAAGGTGGCTTCGGCCAGGATCGAGCGGCACGAGTTGCCTGTGCACAGGAACAGAACATTCATGACTTGCAGACTCCCTGAGCGATGCCCGTGAGTTCGCAGCTCACGCCTTCGCCACAGCAGTTGTCGGTGAGGAAGCCGATGGTGTCGACCATCAGCGGGATGTTGGCGCGGTAGCGCTGGAAGCGGCCTTCCTGCTCGGCGGTGACCAGCCCGGCCTGCGTCAGCCCCTTCAGGTGGAAGCTCAGATTGGTGGGAGGGATGTCGAGTGCGGTGGAGATTTCACCCGCCACGCGACCGGCCGGGCCGGCCTGCACGAGCAGGCGGAAAACGTCCAGTCGCAGGCCGGAGGACAGGGCTTCGAAGACCTGCAGGGCGGTGTTCTTGTCCATGTTTCAATACTTCAACAAAAGTTGAAGTATTGTCCGTGCCCGGCCGGCGTGCGTCAAATTTCACCGCGAAGACGTTTGGCCTGTATCGTGAAATCAACTATTTTTGCGCCTCGACGTCCAACCCGCTCCAGTCACCGAAACGGATCGCCTGCCCATGCCGCTCAAGACCGCCGCCATACTGCTTGCCCTGCTCGCCTCGAATGCCGCGCTTGCGCAGACGCTCAGTGTCGATGGCTGCAACATCCGCCGCGGCACCTTCTGCGTGAACATGAACCTCAACGGGGCGGAGCTGCCCGGGGTGAATCTGGCCAACTCCCAGTTCTCGCGCTCGAAGCTGGCTGGCGCGAATCTGGAGGGTGCCACGCTGGACGAGGCCAATCTCAGCAGCACCGTGCTCAGCGGCGCGCGCCTGGCCGATGCCTCGCTGCGACGGATCAACGCGCGGGGCGTGAACTTCGAGGAGGCCGATCTGCGTCGCGCCCATCTGGAGAACGCCAACCTGCAGAACGCCCGCATGGCGCGGGCGCGGCTGGACGGTGCGCGTCTGGCCAACGCCGAGATGAGTAATGCCCGCCTGGGCGGCGCGGTGTTCGACGGGGCCGACCTCACGCGCGCCAACCTGCGTGCCACCGAATTGCGCGGTGCCTCGTTCAAGGGTGCCGATCTGAGCGGCGCCAACTTCACTCGCGCCGATCTGACCGACGCAGATCTGAGCGGCGCAAAGCTGGATCAGGCCAACTTCTTCGGTGCCGAGACGGCCGGCTGCATCGGCTGCCCGTAAGCGGCTTCAGCCCTCGCGCAGGGCGCGGTCGAGAATCTCGCCGAACGGCCCGGCGCGCATGAAGCCCACCACACGTAGGCCGTCGATTTCGCGCCCGCCCGGTGCGAAGAACACGATGCCCGGCGGGCCGAACAACTGGAAGCGGGCCAGCAAAGCCTTGTCGTCTGCATTGTTGGCGGTGACGTCTGCCTTGAGCAGCAGCATCTGCCCCATGCGCGCGGCGATGGCCGGGTCGCTGAAGGTAAAGCGCTCCATCTCCTTGCACGACACGCACCAGTCGGCATAGAAATCCAGCATCACCGGCCGGTCGGCCGCCGCGATGCGCGCCTCCAGCTCGGCCACGGAATGCACGCGCTCGAACTGCGGGGCGGCGACAGCCGCCTGTGCCGCGCCGCCACGCAGTACCGACAGCGGCTGCAGCGGATCGCGCGAGCCGGCCAGCAGGCCGATGACCATCGCGGCGCCGGCGATCAGCAGCAATACCCCGCAGCCTTTCCAGAAGCGGCGCCAGTTGCCGGCGTGCGTGGGCAGCGGGTCGAGCGCATGCAGGAAGACGCCCGAGAACAG
>JAJLLM010000123.1:0-12762 GCA_033837965.1 Pseudazoarcus pumilus | reverse complement strand
GAACCCGATGGGCCACGACGTGCCGACCATGATCGGCGTCGACCACCGCGGACTGGTCGGCCGCATCCAGCGCGCCGCGCCCGACTACATGCTGATGGGCGAACGCGGCATGGGCGACATGAAGGAGATGGAGATGCTGATCCCCGAGCAGACCCTGCCGATGATGGCCGGGCACGGGCCCCACGGACCCATCGGCATGGGCGGCATGTTCACGACGCTGAAGGTGCGAGGCGACCAGCAGCCGGGCGACTACTCCGATCCGGGCTGGTATGCCCAGCCGGCCGGCACGCAGTCTTTCGAGTGGGCCGGAGACCTGCCCGAGCCGGCGCGCTTCAAGGCCGAACGCGAGGCCGGCAGCGCCCCGGCGAAGATCGAAATGGACGTTCGCAAGCCGCAGGGCGGCGGTCACGCCGGCCACCACTGAGCCCCCGCCCCGCCCGCCGGGCGGGGCCCCCGACAGCAGGAGATAACCGATGAAGATTTCGCACACGCATGCACACCTCGCACTCGCCGTAGCCCTCGCGCTCGGCGCCCCGGCAGCCGCCCTCGCCCACGGCGAGCGCGGCCACGGCAAGTCGAACGCCCCGGCGGTCAAGGAACAGACCGCTTGGGGCATCGCCGCCGACGCCCGCCAGGCCACCCGCACGCTGGAAGTGGTGATGACCGACGACATGCGCTTTTCCCCCGACCGCGTGCGCGTCGAGGCCGGCGAGACGCTGCGCCTGGTGGTGAAGAACGCCGGCAAGGTGATGCATGAACTGGTCATCGGCGACACGCATTCGCTCGCCGAGCACGCCGCGATGATGACGAAATTCCCCAACATGGAGCACGACGAGCCCTACATGGCCCACGTGCCGCCGGGCGAGACGCGCGAGATCGTGTGGACCTTCAACCGGGCCGGCGAATTCGAGTTCGCCTGTCTGATTCCGGGCCACTACGAGGCCGGCATGAAGGCCGCCGTCGCGGTCGGCGGCGCAAGCCTTGCCGAAGGCTCGTCCGGCAAGGCCGCGTCGCACGGCAGCGGCCACCGTCACTGACCCCACCCCACACGAGGAACCCCGCAATGCGCAAGATTTCCTTCGCCCTGCTGGCGCTGTGCGCCACGACGGCCTTCGCCGACTCCCACCTGCCGCTGGTCGACGCCGAGGTGCGCCGCGTCGACGCCGCGCAGAACAAGCTCGCCCTGCGTCATGGCGAGATTCCCAACCTGCAGATGCCGCCGATGAGCATGGTGTTCGCGGTCAAGGACGCAACCCTGCTGGCCGGCCTGAAGCCGGGCGACAAGCTCAAGGTCACCATCGACGAAGTCGCCGGCGCCTACACCGTGCTGTCGGTGCAGCCCGCCCAGCCCTGACGGCCCCGCCGGACATGACGCGAACGTAATCGGCGCGCCATGCTCCGGTCAGCCCCCCGGCGCCAGAATGGGTGCATGAAGGCAAACACGGACACACCGCGCTGGTGGCGCAGGGCTCTCTCCGGCCTGCAGGCCTGGTGCCGCGAGAACGCCCGCGCCCACCGCGAGGCCCCACCGCCGAGTTGCTGCTCGCGCCCGCCACCGGGCGCGGTGCGCCGCCGGCCCTGAACCCCGGACAAGGAGGCTGTCATGTGCGAACACCACAAATTCGAGGCGCCCAAACGCCACGAGATCACCGACCCTACGGCCCCGCCGCCTAAGGCCGGACCCGCGGCCCGCTGGGCGCTAGCCGGCGTGGCCGGGCTGGTGGCCGCGGTGCTGCTGATCGAGCACCGCGAACACTGGGCGAGCATCGCTCCGTGGCTGCTCGTCGCCGCGTGCCCGCTGGTGCATTGGTGGATGCACCGCCACCATCACGACGGTGAACGCCAGGGATGACCTTTCCCGGCACGGCCAAACCGCGTCTGCGGGAACATCCCGCTCGGGTCTGAGCCATTCAGGCCGCCAACTTTCCGACCCGCATTTTCTGGGGCGCACACCGACGCCACCGGTTCCAGCCCCGCACCATTCGCGCCCCGCCGAAGCAAGGCCATCTCATCGCGGCACCGGCAGGGGTCGTCTCGACCTCCACTGGCTCGCTCCACAGACTCGCCCCCGGCATCGCGCGCAGCACGCGCCCGGACACACCCGCCGCCCCCATGCAGCCGACATTACGTGATTGTAATCACCGGGACATGTTGGCGTCGGCGCGCCCTGTCCAGACTGATGACGTTCTCGGACATCGATCCACAACAACGTTCAGTGCAAGCACAGGAGGCAACATGGCTACACCTCGCCCCCCGATTCATCACCCGATCGCCCTGACACGGCGCCGTTTCGTGCAGGGTCTCGCCGCTGGCGGGGTGCTCGCGGGCCTTCCCGGGCTGCTGCAGGCCGGCGTGCCCGGCGCGGCGCAGACGACCACCGGCGCGGCGCCGGTGCTGAGCGGGACGGAGATCGACCTGGTGGTCGCGGAATCGGCGGTGAACTTCACCGGGCATCCGCGCATGGCGACGACCATCAACGGCTCGATTCCCGCGCCCACGCTGCGACTGCGCGAGGGGGACACCGTCACGATCCGGGTGCACAACCGCCTTCGCGAGGCAACTTCGATTCACTGGCACGGCATCATCCTGCCCTACCAGATGGACGGCGTGCCCGGCATCAGCTTCGCCGGCATTCCGCCGGGCCAGACCTTCACCTATCGCTTCAAGCTCGAACAGACCGGTACCTACTGGTACCACTCGCATTCCGGCATGCAGGAGATGACCGGCATGTACGGAGCGATCGTGGTCGAGCCGCGCGACGGCGAGCGGGTACGTGCCGACCGCGACTATGTCATCCAGCTGTCCGACTGGACGGACGAGGATCCCATGAGCGTCTTCGGCAAGCTCAAGACGCAGAGCGATTACTACAACTTCAACCAGCCGACGGCGATCGAGTTCTTCCGCGACGCCTCGCGAGACGGCCTCAAGGCGGCAATCGACAAGCGCCGCATGTGGAACCAGATGCGGATGAGCCCCACCGACCTGGCCGACCTGTCCGCCGCGACCCTCACCTTCCTGATGAACGGCACCACGCCGGCCGGCAACTGGACGGGCGTGTTCCGTCCCGGCGAGCGCGTACGCCTGCGCTTCATCAACGGAGCCGGCAACACTTTCTACGACGTGCGTATCCCCGGCCTGAAGATGACCGTGATCCAGACCGATGGCGTCGACGTCGAACCGGTCACGGTCGACGAGTTCCGCTTCGGCCCGGGCGAAACCTACGACGTACTGGTCGAACCGAGCGACGACGCATACACCGTGTTCGCGCAGTCGATGGACCGCAGCGGCTATGCGCGTGGCACGCTGGCCGTGCAGGCCGGCATGCAGGCACCGGTTCCCGAACTCGACCGCGTCGAGTGGCTCACCATGGCCGACATGATGGGCACCATGGGTGGCATGGCCCACGGCGGCATGGGTGGCATGAATCACGGCGCAATGGCGGGCATGGACCACAGCCAGATGCCCGGCATGAACCATGGCGCGATGGCCGGCATGCAGCATCGCGGCATGGCGATGGATCACAGCCAGCACGGGATGCCAGCCAATGAACTGGCAAAGCCGAACCAGACCGTCCGTCATGCGCGCACCGAATACGGGCCGAGCACCGACATGCGCGTCGACATGCCGCGCACCAATCTCGACGACCCCGGCATCGGTCTGCGCAACAACGGGCGGCGGGTGCTGACCCTCGCCGACCTGTCGACGATCGGCGGCCCGATGGATCCGCGCGGGCCCGAGCGGGAAATCGAACTGCACCTGACCGGCAACATGGAACGCTACACCTGGTCGTTCGACGGCCTCGAATTCGGGGGTTCCACGCCGATCCACTTCCGCTACGGCGAGCGCCTGCGCGTGATCCTGCACAACGACACGATGATGACCCACCCGATGCACCTGCACGGCATGTGGAGCGAGCTGGAAACCGCCGACGGCAACTTCCAGGCGCGGCGCCACACCATTCCGGTCCAGCCCGCACAGCGCATCAGCTTTCAGGTCACAGCGGATGCCCTCGGCCGGTGGGCGTGGCACTGCCACCTGCTCTTCCACATGGACGCGGGCATGTTCCGCGAGGTGGTGGTCGCATGAAGACAACGAGCACAGCGGGAGAACCCATGAAGAAGACATCGATCCTTGCCGCATCGCTGCTGGCGATCGGCATCGCCCCAGCCATCGCGCTTGCCGCCGACCCGCACGCCGGGCATCACATGCCGGGAATGGCCGAACCGGCCGCGGGTGCGGCCTCTCGCGCTGCCGCACCTGCCGCAGCCGATGCGGCCCCGATGGCCGCCATGGATCACGGCGACATGAAGATGCAAGGCGGTTCCGCCCCGGCCGACGCGCGTGATCCGCACGCCTACTCGGGTGGCTACACGCTCGACGAGGGCAAGTACGCCCTGCCCGGCCCGCGCCAGCTGCGCCTCGCCGACGAACACGCCTTCGGCACGGTGCTGATCGATCGCTTCGAGCGCGTGTACGGCCGCGACGCATCGTGGACGGCATTCGATACCCAGGCCCGCTTCGGTCGCGACTACGACAAGCTGGTGCTCAAGCTCGAAGGCGAGCACGCCGACGGACGCATCGAGGAAGCCAGCACCGAGGTGCTATGGGGTCACGCCATCAGCAGCTACTGGGATACCCAACTGGGCGTGCGCTACGACCGTAACGAAGGCCCCGACCGCACGTGGCTGGCCTTCGGTGTACAGGGGCTCGCACCCTACTGGTTCGAGGTGGACGCGACGGCCTACGTCGGCAGCGGTGGCCGCACCGCGCTGGCTGTCGAAGCGGAGTACGAATTGCCGATCACCCAACGTCTGGTACTGCAGCCGCGCGCCGAAGTCAGCGCTTACGGCAAGAAGGACGAAGCCAACGGCATCGGCAGCGGCCTCAGCGAGGCCACCGTCGGCGTTCGTCTGCGCTACGAGTTCTCGCGCCAGTTCGCCCCCTATGTGGGCGTGGAATGGAGCCGCAAGTTCGGGCAGACGGCCGACTTCGCGCGCGACGAGGGCGAACGCGTCCGCGACACCCGCCTCGTGGCCGGTGTACGCCTCTGGTTCTGATCTACGTCAACCACCGCGCGGCGCAAGCGGCGCACCATCCTCCTAGGAGAGAAGAACGATGAAAGCAAAAGCACACCTTTCGCTGGCCGCCTTTGCACTGCTGCCGGCCTTCGCCCTCGCCGGCGGCAGCCACGGACATGGCGACCACGGCATGCCGATGAAGATGGATCATGCCGCCCACGCGCAGGGCGGCGGTCACTCCGGCGGCCACGCCTCGGACGTCGGCTCGCCCGGCAACCCGGCCGACGTGGTCCGGACGATCGAAGTGCGCATGGACGACAGCATGCGCTTCGTCCCCGACGACATCACGGTCAAGGCGGGCGAAACCGTGCGCTTCTTCGCCCGTAACGACGGCAAAGTCGATCACGAGATGGTGATCGGGTCCATGGATGACCTGAAGGCGCATGCCGAGATGATGCGCAAGATGCCCGGCATGCAGCATGCGGAGCCGAACATGATCACCCTCAAGCCCGGCCAGCGCGGCGGCATCGTATGGAAATTCGATACGCCGGGAACGGTCGATTTCGCGTGCCTCATCCCGGGCCATATGGAGGCCGGCATGATCGCCAAGGTGACCGTCACCCCCTGACGCCACCGACGGTCGCCACCGGGCCTCCGACACCGGCGGGTGCCGGGACCGACCGGGTCCTGGCGCCCGTACCGCACGACCGGCATCGGTCCATGGCCGGCACGCCGGGTGGCAACCGCGCATCCCCGCACACGGGGATGCGGCAAAACCGGAGGGAACATGGCAGAAGACGACCGCAGGACGCACTACCGCAAGGACAGCCTGACGCTGGCAGGCACCGTGATGCTGGGTACCGGCGTCATGATCGGCGCCGGCATCTTCGCACTGACCGGGCAGATGGCGCAGATGACGGGCGTTCTGTTCCCGCTGGCGTTTCTGGCCGCCGCCGTGATCGTTGCCTTCAGTGCCTACTCCTACATCAAGATTTCCAACGCCTATCCGTCCGCTGGCGGCATCGGCATGTATCTGCACAAGGCCTACGGCGACCGATTGCCCACCGCCTTCAATGCATTGCTGATGTATTTCTCCATGGTGATCGCGCAAAGCTTTCTTGCCCGCACCTTCGGCGCCTATACGATGCAGCTTTTCGGCGGAGACGAGAGCGGCCGCATGGTGCCCATACTCGGGGTGTCACTCATCCTGACGGCTTTTCTGATCAATCTGATGAGCAACCGCCTTATCGAGAGCGTGGCGTCGTTCATCGGAGTCTTGAAGATCGGCGGCATCCTGATCTTCGGTCTGGTGGGTGCCTGGATTGCAGACAGCATCTCTGTCGACTTTTCCGACGCACGAGAAGCCGGAGCGGTTGGTAACTTCCTGGGCGCAACCGCTCTGGGGATACTGGCATTCAAGGGCTTCACGACGATTACCAACAGTGGCTCGGAGGTGAAAGACCCGCACCGCAACGTTGGTCGTGCCATCGTGATTTCCATTGCTGCGTGCGTAGTGCTCTACACCTTGGTCGGCTTTGCGGTTGCGAGCAATCTTTCGCTCACCGAAATCATCGAGACACAGGACTACTCCCTTGCCGCTGCAGCGCGGCCAGC
Source organism: Pseudazoarcus pumilus (assembly GCA_033837965.1). Classification (GTDB taxonomy): domain Bacteria; phylum Pseudomonadota; class Gammaproteobacteria; order Burkholderiales; family Rhodocyclaceae; genus Pseudazoarcus; species Pseudazoarcus pumilus_A. The sequence continues at coordinate 6,130 of JAJLLM010000123.1, read as the reverse complement.
GCTGGGCGATTATGGCGTCTGGTTTACGGTGGCACTCGCCATGATGGCCACTGCCGGCGGCATTCTGGCCAGCATCTTTGCAGTCTCACGCATGCTCGCAATGCTGACGGAAATGAAGCTGGTTCCCCATCGCCACTTCGGCATGCCAGGCAGCATCCAGAAGCACACTCTGGTCTACACGGTGGTTCTCGGCCTGATCCTGACCGCATTCTTTGATCTTTCCCGAATCGCGGCGCTGGGGATCGTGTTCTACCTGATCATGGATATCGCCATCCATTGGGGCGTCATTCGGTATCTCCGCGAAGACATCCACGCGAGGGCGTGGGTGCCGGCCACCGCCATCTTCCTCGATCTGCTCGCGCTCGGAGGCTTTGTCTGGGTCAAGCTGAATTCCGACCCCCTTGTGATTGGTATTGCTGTAGCCACGATGATGGTCATAGCGATTGCGGAGCAGATTTTCCTGAAAAATTCGGCTGGCGCCAGACAATCAGGCGAGCAGGAATCTCATGAACACCACCACTGAAATCAGCAACTGAACGGGAGCGCAAACCATGATTGAGGGTCACATGTTTGGCAACACGATCTGGGCAGGACACTGGCTGTGGATGCTTCTTGTCGCCATTGCGATCGTCATTCCGTTCTGGCGCATCTGCCAGCGCGCCGGCTATCCGGGCTGGATGGGACTGTTGATACTGGTTCCCATGGTCAATTTCCTTTTCCTCTATTTCATCGCGTTTGCGCGCTGGCCGGTAGCCCAGGCTCAAGATCGGAATGACTGAGCATCGGCACGCACCAGGGCACGAGCGGTCCGGACGTCCGGATCGTGGCAGGGGGCCCCGGGGACAGGCAGGCGGGCATGCGCGCTTGTGTACCCTTCGGAGGAGGTCGCGCAAGATGACAAATCCGTAACCTTCCCGTAATCCGCCACTAAGCGGCACGGTCACAAAATAATAGTGCCGACTCTCCCCCACGCACTGACGATCGCGCGCCGTGACCAGCCGACAAGCCCGAGCGCACAGGAACCGCCATGAACAATGCAGCAAGCACCTCCCCCAGAAGCGACGCCCGACTCACCCTGATCGTGCCGGGCATGGGCAGCGATCACTGCGCCGGCCTGGTGAGCGAATCGATCCGTCGGCTCGACGGGGTCGGGCGCATCGAAACCAGCATCGCCAGTCATCGCGTCAACGTCGAATTCGATGCCGCGACGACTGCTCCGGAAGCCATCCGGCACGCGGTCGAGCGCGCCGGCTACGACGTCGATTCGGTCCAGACGCACGGCAAGGACGCCGCCGTCAGCGAGACCGCATCGGAGGAACGTTACCTAGCGCTGGCAAGCAAGCGGCTGTGGATCGCGGCGGTGCCGACCACGCTGATCATGCTGCTGATGGTGCCGCACATGTTCTGGCAGCCGGTGCCGGGCTATCTAGCCATCGTCGCGCTGCTCGCCTTTCCGGTGGTGTTCACCTGCGGCGGGCTGGCGACCCACCGCTCGGCCTGGCGCTCGCTGACCAACCGCACGGCCAACATGGACGTGCTGATCTCGCTGGGCAGCCTGCCGCCCTACCTGATCGGGCTGCTCGGCTTCTTCTATCCGATGACCTCGTTCATCGAGATGGCCGCGACCATCATGACCTTTCACCTGCTCGGCCGCTATCTGGAAACCCGCGCCAAGGGCCGCGCTTCGCAGGCCATCCGCAAGCTCGTCACGCTGGGCGCGAAGACCGCGACGGTGGTGCGTGACGGCGCGGAGGTCGAGGTCGCCGTAGCGGAGTTGCAGATCGGCGACGTGATGATCGTGCGACCCGGCGCAAAAGTGCCGACCGACGGCGAGATCGTCGACGGCGCGAGCCACCTCGACGAATCCATCGCCACCGGCGAATCGGTGCCGGTCGAGAAGGGTCCGGGCGATGCGGTGATCGGCGCGACGATCAACAAGGAAGGCGTGCTGCGCGTGCGCGCCACGCGCGTCGGCGCGGACACCTTTCTCGCGCAGGTGATCCGTCTGGTCGAGCAGGCACAGGGCTCCAAGGTGCCGATCCAGGAATTCGCCGACCGCGTCACCGGCCGCTTCGTGCCGGCGGTGATCCTCGTCAGCCTGGCGAGCTTCGTGCTGTGGCTGGTGTTCTTCGACACCTTGCGCCCGGTGCTCGACTGGGGCGCGAGCTTCCTGCCGTGGGTCGATCCGACACTCGGACGGCTCACCGTCGCAACGCTGTCGGCGGTGGCCGTACTGGTCATCGCCTGCCCCTGCGCGCTCGGGCTGGCCACGCCCACCGCGCTGATGGTCGGCTCGGGCCTGGGCGCCGAGCGCGGCGTGCTGATCCGCTCCGGCGAGGCCATCCAGACGCTCAAGGACATCAAGGTGGTGGTGCTCGACAAGACCGGCACCATCACCCGTGGCCAGCCCGCACTCACCGACGTTATCGCCGCCGACGGCTTCGACGAGGCAACCGTGCTGCGCGCCGCAGCATCGGTCGAGGCCGGTTCGGAACATCCGCTCGGCCAGTCCATCGTCGCCGGCGCACGCGAGCGCGGCATCGAGGTCCCTGCCGTACAGGCCTTCAAGGCCATCACCGCGCGCGGCGTGCAGGGCGAGGTCGACGGCCGCCTGACCCGCGTCGGCAGCCGCCGGCTGCTCGACGAGGCGGATATCGACCACGCCGCGCTCGAAGATGCGCTCAAGCAGCTCGAGAACGACGGCAAGACCGCGATGCTCATCGCCATCGACGATCGCGCCGCCGGCATCGTCGCCGTCGCCGACACGGTCAAGCCCGATTCGCGCGACGCCATCGCGGCCCTGCACGCGCTGGGCATCCGCGTCGCCATGGTCACCGGCGACAACGAGCGCACGGCGCGCTTTGTCGCCGATCAGGTCGGCGTCGACGAGGTCATGGCCGGCGTGCTGCCCGAGGGCAAGGTAGACGCCATCCGCGCGCTGCAGCGCGAGTACGGCGATCACGTCGCGATGGTCGGCGACGGCATCAACGACGCGCCCGCGCTCAAGCAGGCCAACGTCGGCATCGCCATCGGCGCCGGTGCCGACGTCGCCATCGAGGCGGCCGACGTGACGCTGGTCAGCGGTGAGCTGAGTCGCGTCGTCGAGGCCATCCGTCTGTCCCGCGCGACCTTCTCGAAAATCGTGCAGAACCTGTTCTGGGCGTGGTTCTACAACCTCGCCGCAATTCCGGTGGCTGCGCTGGGCCTGCTGCATCCGATGGTCGGCGTCGTCGCGATGACGGCCAGCTCGCTGTCGGTGATCGGCAACTCGCTGCTGCTCAAGCGCGCACGACTCGACGCGGCGAATCTGCAACGCACGAATCCCTAAGGAGCCACGCATGAGCACACATGAACCTGCCGGCGAAAACGTCACCCATAGCACACCGCCCAGGGAAGGCAACCATGGCCGGGCCAAATGGGTGTTCATCGGCTTCATGGCACTGGCCGCCGGTCTGCTGATCGCAGAGCACCGCGTCCATGTGCTCGGCGCGCTCCCCTGGCTGATCCTGCTCGCCTGCCCGCTGATGCACGTTTTCATGCACCGCGGCCATTCTCACGGCGCACATAACCATCACGAGGATGAGCGCAAATGAACGGCGAAGCCTACGGCCTGTGGTCGCTGGTGCTGCTCAACTCGGTGCTGTTCATCGCGTTCGCGTTCAGCTTTGCGAGGCCGCAGACGACTCGCGACTGGCGCTCGTTCGGGGCCTACTCGGCCTTCATCGTGGCGCTGTTCACCGAGATGTACGGTTTCCCGCTGACCATCTATCTGCTGTCGGGCTGGCTCTCGTCACGCTTTCCGGGCATCGACTGGCTCTCGCACGATGCCGGGCATCTGCTCGAAATGACCTTCGGCTGGGAATCCAACCCGCACTTCGGCCCCTTCCACATCCTCAGCACGGCTTTCATCATCGGCGGTTTCTGGCTGCTCGCCAAAGCCTGGCCGGTGCTGTACGCGGCACAGCGCGAACATCGCCTCGCCGTCACCGGCCCGTACGCTTACGTCCGCCATCCCCAGTACATCGGCTTCGTGCTGATCATGTTCGGCTTCCTGTTGCAGTGGCCCACCCTGATCACACTGGCGATGTTCCCGGTGCTACTGATCGTCTACGCCCGACTTGCGCGCCGCGAAGAAGCGGACTCCATCGCCGCGTTCGGCGACGCTTACCGCGACTACATGAGACGGACCCCCGCCTTCGTCCCGCGGCTTGGCAGACAAACCCTGCCGACGTCGCCCGACGGCTCCCCCCCACGACAATCGAACGGAGAACGAAATGACTGAAAAAGTGAAGGACGTCGTTTGCGGCATGGAAGTGGATGCCGCCAGTTTCGCGCACGACTACGCCGGCAGCCGTTATGCCTTTTGCTCCGCGCAATGCCGGGACCGCTTCCTGTCCCATCCCCACCTGTTCATCGGCCTGCACGGGCGTCCGGCCCCCAAACAGGAAGGGCGCAGCGTGCTCAAGCAGCGTAGCTTCGAGTTGAACGCGCCGCTGGCTCCGGAGCAGGCACACACCGTCATCGAACACGTGAAGACCCTCATGGGCATCGAAGCGGTCGAGGCCGAGGCGTCCCGCGTCAGGATCACCTATGACCTTCTTCAGGTAAGCGCGGAGGACATCGAGTCGGCCCTCGTCGCGGCAGGCGCGAAGCTGGGCGTTGGCTGGGCAAGCGCCCTGAAGCGCGGATTCGTGCACTTCACCGAAGAATGCGAGGTCGGCAATCTCGAAGTCGGTCCGCGCTTCGGCAGCCAGCGCTCACCCGGAGGCGCGTCCTGTCACGGCAAACATTGACGGCACCACTGTCAGCCATCATCGAGAAACCGACCATCTGCATGCCGGAGAACATCATGTGCGATCACGAGAAGTTCATGCCGCCCCGCCGCGCAGCGGCCGATCCCGACGCGCCGGCCCCGAAGCCTGCCGGCACGGTCAAATGGGTGCTGCCCGCCGCCGCAGGGCTGATCGGCGCGATGCTGCTGTTCGAGCACCGCGAGCACTGGGCCTACATCGCACCCTGGCTCCTCGTCGCGGCCTGCCCGCTGCTGCATCTGTTCCTGCACCGAGGACACAAGTGAACCAGGCGTGTCGGCACGACGGTTGACACGCGTCAACACCGAGCGGCCTGCCGTGCTCCATCCTGAACATGATCGATCGCAATCAGCCAGAGGAGGACGACATGCGATTTCATCGAGTCCGCGAACTCATCGAATGGGCCGTCCGCACCCACGCCGAACTGGCGCGTCAGTACGAGCAGTCGAGCTGCGAGTGCGTCGACGAGCGCGCCCGCATGGCGCTGCGCTATCTGGCCGAGCACGAACGCCAGATGCATACTGCACTGTCGCGCTATCTGGCCGATGGCAAAGAGCATCGCAACGTGCTCGAGACCTGGTTCGATGACACCACGGAATTTCCGCAGCCGTCAGTCGTCGCACGCCTGTGCGATGCGGTCGGCGACAAGGCGGTCGAGGATCTGCTGGCCAACGCGCTGGCCATCCACAAGACCATGGAAGACCTCTACTGCCACCGTGCAGAGACCGCACCGATCGGCGACGAGCGCGACTTCTTCGCCGCGCTTGCCGCCAGCCATGAGGCGGAAACGCGCCGCCTGGTGCGCGACATGTCGCGGCTCGACGCGCTGTGACGCGCACCGCCCACCGCCACCACCTGCAACCGAGGACACCCCGATAACCGCCATCATGAAAGCGACCGTATTCACCGCCCCGGGACGCATCGAACTGGTGGACAAGCCGATTCCCGATATCGGTCCGCTCGATGCGCTGATCCGCATCACGACCACCACCATCTGCGGCACCGACGTGCACATCCTCAAGGGCGAGTATCCGGTGCAGCCCGACCTGACCATCGGTCACGAGCCGGTCGGCGTGATCGAGAAGCTCGGCTCGGCGGTGCAGGGCTACCGCGAGGGATCACCACGCTGTGTCCCGGCGGCAAGGAACGCATGCGTCGCCTGATGAGCGTGATCGCCTGGCGCATCGACACGCAGGCACTGGTCACCCACCGTTTCCGGCTCGACGACATCGTCGAGGCCTACGAACTGTTCGCCAACCAGCGCGACGGCGTGCTGAAGGTGGCGATCACTCCCTGACTCCGCGTCGCGCCCTCACAGC
>JAJLLM010000122.1:0-36753 GCA_033837965.1 Pseudazoarcus pumilus | reverse complement strand
GCATCGCCGGCCAGACCCAGCGCCGCGCGCGCCGGGGCGTTGAGGGCCTGCACGCGATCACCTTCATCAAGCACCACCAGCGCCTGCGAGATGGCAGCCGCGAGACGCGGCCAGACGCGGTCTTCGCCACCGGCATGCTCACGCCCGTAGGCCTCGGCGACGATGTCGGGGCTGAGGATCAGCGCATGCATGCCGGGTCGCAGACGCGCGGCGGCGATGAAACGCATGTCGCGACGGCGTCCGCCGGGCAGTGCAATCTGAATGCTGCCGCGCATCTCACCCTGGATCAGCAGACGGTCGCGCGCCTCCAGAAAGGCGCGTTCATTGGGAAAGAGTTCGGACAGCGGCTTGCCGACGATCTGCCGATAATCGCGCTCGAGCAGCCGGCAGGCGGCGCTGTTGGCGTCGATCATGACCTCGTCGCCGGTGATGATCAGGCCTTCGTCGATGAGTTCGAGCAGGGCCAGATACAGGCCGGTTTCCAGGCCTTCCGAAAAATCGGCGATGAAGGGCTCGTGCGACGGCGGGTCGGGACGCGGGGGCTGGGGCGCAATCGGTGGCATGGCGGGGGCCGTGTTCTCCGGGCTGCGGCGAATGCCGCTCAGGTTGCCCAGAATACGCGCCGCCGCCGTGCGCCTTCGGCCGAAAAAGCGCGGAAAGAGGCCTTATTTGCGGCCCAGACCGCCCAGCAGCACAGCCACGGGGCGCTTGTCGCGCCGCGGCGGCTCAGCCGGTTTGGTCGGCGCGCTGCCATCGGCAGCGGCAAGCGGGGCATACGGCTTGCTGAAGTCGAAGCCATCGGGAGCAATCTTGCTGCCGCCGCGACGGTTGCCGGCCGGGCGCTTGTCGCCGGATTCGCGCTTGGGCGCCTGGGCAACCGGAGCCGGACGCTTCTCGGCAGGCGCCTCGCGGTGCTTGCGGCGATGACTGCCGGCCTCGTCGAAATCCGGCTCGGGGTCGAAACCGGCCACGACCTCCTGCGGGATGTCGAGCTTGATGAGCTTCTGGATCTCGGCCAGACGACCCTTCTCTTCGGCGCACACCAGCGAGATGGCATTGCCCTGGCGGCCGGCACGGCCGGTGCGGCCGATGCGGTGCACATAGTCTTCAGCGGTGTGCGGCAACTCGAAGTTGATGACCAGCGGCAGGTCGTCCACATCCAGCCCGCGCGCAGCCACGTCGGTGGCCACCAGCACGCGCAGCGTGCCGGCCTTGAAGGCTTCCAGCGTCTCGGTGCGCTGACCCTGACTCTTGTCGCCGTGGATGGCGTCGGCCGAGATGCCCTGGCGCGCCAGATAGTGGGCCAGGCGGCCGCACAGCATCTTGGTATCGACGAAGACCAGCGCCTGCTCGTCCGGTGCGTGGCGCAGCAGGTGCGCCAGCAGATTGCGCTTGAGGCCCGACGACACCGGGTGCACGCGGTGCGTGATGGTCTCGGACACCATGTTGCGGCGCGCCACCTCGACCAGCTGCGGGTTCTTCAGCATGCGGTCGGCGAGCTTCTTGATCTCGTCCGAGAAGGTGGCCGAGAACAGCAGGCTCTGACGCGCCTCGGGCAGCAGATCGAGGATGCGGCGGATGTCGGGGATGAAGCCCATGTCGAGCATGCGGTCGGCTTCGTCGAGCACCAGCATCTCGACCTGACCGAGCTGGATGGTCTTCTGCTGCACATGGTCCAGCAGGCGGCCCGGCGTGGCGACGACGATCTCGACACCCTTGCGCAGCTCCTCCACCTGGGCACGCATGTCCACACCGCCGTAGATGCAGATCGAGCGCAGCGGCACGTATTTTCCGTAGGTCTGCACCGATTCGTGCACCTGCACGGCCAGCTCGCGCGTCGGCGCGAGAACCAGCGCACGCACCGGATGGCGCGCCGGGCTGGTCGAGGTGCTGGCATGACGGGACAGGCGCTGGATCAGCGGCAGGGTGAAGCCGGCGGTCTTGCCGGTGCCGGTCTGGGCGGCGCCCATGACGTCCTTGCCCTGCAGCACGACGGGAATGGCCTGTTGCTGGATCGGGGTCGGTTCGGTGTAGCCGGTTTCGGCGACGGCACGTTGCAGCTCGGGCGCAAGCCCGAGATCGGCGAAGCTCATGGTCGGTGGATGTCCTGTCGGCGCGGGCCGCTGAGCGCGAGTGCGCAAAAAAACGCGATTATACACGCGCCGATGCGCGCTTTCCTTTTCGCCTCAAGTGCTTCCGCGCACCGTCAGCGCACCAGCGTCAGGTAGGCCGTGACCTCTTCGCGGTCGTGGTACAGGTGCTTGATGCGCAGATCGTAGGAACCCACTGTCGACAGGCGCTTGTGGATCAGGCTGCGGCATTGCTCGACCGCATCCAGCCGGCGCTTCATCGGCAGCTTGAGGTTGAAGATGGCATGACGCGCACGCCCCATCGCGATCCACTCGGCAATCAGCGAGGCAATACGCGACGGTTGCTCGACCATGTCGCACACCAGCCAGTCCACCGGGCGCTGCGGACGCCAGGTGAAGCCGTCGGCACGCAGGTGCTCGACCATCTCGGTGGCCATCACCGACGGCGCCATCGGCCCGTTGTCGATGGCCGTCACGCGCAGGCCGCGGTAGGCCAGTTGCCAGGTCCAGCCGCCCGGCGCTGCGCCAAGGTCAACGGCGCGCATGCCGGCACGCATGGCGACCGTACGCTCTTCCTCGGTGAGCATGCCGAGGATGGCTTCGGCCAGCTTGAGCGTGGAGCGGCTGCCGGCCTCGTGCGGCATGCGCAGGCGCGCAATACCCATCGGCCACGGCGCGGCCTTGCCCGGCAGCGCCGCGCCGATCCACGCGGTGGTGGCATCCGTGAACAGCACATGCAGTTCGGGCAGGTGCTTGCGGCTGCTGCGGATCGCACCCTTGGTGGACAGGCGTTTCACCAGCGGCTCGGCAAAGCGGCGACAGAAACCGGACAACGGACGCGCCGCGTCGCTGTCCGGGTGCTCCAGCAGCACCGTCGAGAAACGCTGACCGGCCTGCTTCACGGCATCGACGATGGGCGTCGCGCGATCACTCTCGGGCAGGCCGTCGACCCGCGCCAGCCACGGCATCAGGTTGCGTGCGAACACCAGCGACTGCCATTCGCAGTGCGGCAGCAGCTCGTCGAGCGGCACGCCCTCGTGGCTCTCGAACACCACAAAGGCGGCGCCCTCCTTCGCTCGCACGAAGCCATCCATGCCCAACTCGCGCGCGAAGGCATCCAGTTCGGCCGCCAGCTCCTTCTCGAAACCGGCGCGGCACAGCGCGATCAGCCCCCAGGCAAGGGCGTGCTGCGGGCTATCGGGCTGATCGTCTTGCTTCATCGGAAGGGCTCGGGCTGATGTGTATGATCCGGGGCGTGTTCGGCGAACACACCCGAAGTCCGCGGATGATACGTTGCGGCCGGAGCCCGGCCAAATCGGCATTCATCTGCCGCCGTTTGAAAGGAGCCCCGCATGGAGTACCGCCGCCTTGGCGACAGCCCGCTGGAAGTGTCCGCCCTGTGCCTCGGCACGATGACCTTCGGCGAGCAGAACAGCGCTGCCGAAGCGCACGACCAGCTGGATCGCGCACTCGCCGCCGGCATCAACTTCTTCGATACCGCCGAGATGTACCCGGTACCGTCGCGCCGCGAAACCAGCGGCCAGTCCGAGCGCATCCTCGGTCAGTGGCTGGCGCGCCAGAAACGCGAACTGCTGACCATCTCGACCAAGGCCGCCGGCCCCAACCGCGGCCTGGGCTGGATCCGCGGCGGCCCGCTGTCGCTCGACGCCGAGAACATCCGCGCCGCCGTGGAAGGCAGCCTCGAACGGCTCGGCACGGACTACATCGACCTCTACCAGTTGCACTGGCCGGCACGCAACCAGCCGATGTTCGGCGGCTGGCAGTACGACCCGATGGCCGAGCACGACGCCACGCCGATCCGCGAACAACTCGACACGCTGGCGGCGCTGGTCGAGGAAGGCCGCATCCGCCACATCGGACTGTCCAACGAGCACCCGTGGGGCGTCATGCAGTTCCTGCGGCTGGCGGAGCAGCATGGCCTGCCGCGCATTGTCTCGGTACAGAACGTCTACAACCTGCTCAGCCGGGTGTATGACTACGGCCTGGCCGAACTCTGCCACCGCGAGCACGTGGGCCTGCTGGCCTACTCTCCGCTCGGTTTCGGCCACCTGTCGGGCAAGTATCTGGACCTGCCCCCGGCGGGTTCGCGCGTGGCGCGCTTTCCGAGCTTCGGGCGGCGCTACGCCGGCGAGGGCGTGCGCCCGGCGGTCGAAGCCTATGCTGAACTGGCCCGCAACCGCGGCATTTCACCCGCGACGCTGGCGCTGTCCTTCGTGTATCACCGCTGGTGCGTCACCAGCACCGTGATCGGCGCAACCTCGTTGCGCCAGCTGGAGGAGAACCTGGCGGCCTGGAACTTCCGGCCCGATCCCGACCTGCAGGCCGCGATCGACGCGATTCACCGCCGCCACCCGAACCCCGCTCCGTGACGCTCAGGGCGGGGAAACCTGCGACAGCGGAGCCTGCGGCGGGCGGGTGCCCGGCGGCACGATCTGCGACGGCACTTCGGGCAGGTTGTTGGCGATCATGTAGTCGTTCATCTCGCGCCAGCCCGTGAACACGGCCGCCTTGGACACCTGCGGATTCATGGCATAACAATCCTCGAGGGACCGCCCGGAATGACGACACCCCCCGCCGATGGCGCGCCCCTCTGCCTCCGCAGCGGCCGCACGGGCTTGCGGATCGGGAATGTCCAATACGTCATAGAGCATGTCGCAGCTGGCCAGCAGCGGCATGCTCAGCAACAGGATCAACAGGGTTCGCAGTGACATGGGAAGGATCGCCTTGGCTTCTGAATGCATTTACGGCCGCTCCGCTGCAATCTTGAAGCCCGATTGCACGCTTGCACGGCGGAGCGCGACATGACGCGCCGGGGCTGGCCCTGGCCACCGCTGTTCTCGCACCGTTGCGGCGGCCAGCTGGCGCCCGAGAACACCCTTGAGGCCATGGCGGTAGCGGCCGAGTTCGGCACCGGCGTGGAGTTCGACGTCATGCTCAGCGCCGACGGCACGCCACACCTCATCCACGACGAAACGCTCGATCGCACCACCGACGGTCACGGCCGGGTTTCCGATACCCACGACGCCGCGCTGGCCACGCTGGATGCCTCGGCCGGCTTCGACCGCTTCCGCGGTGCGCAAATTCCCCTGCTCAGCGACGCGGCGCGTCGCTGCCGCGAACTGGGGCTGGCCGCCAACGTCGAGATCAAGCCCACGGCGGGGCGCGACCGGCATTGCGGCGCCCGCATCGCCGAAGTCGTGCAGCAATGCTGGGCCGGATCGGAAACTCCGCCGCTGCTGTCCTCATTCTCCGAAGCGGCGCTGGCGGCAGCGCGCGAGGTCGCACCGGACCTGCCCCGCGGCCTGCTGACCGGCGCCCTGCCGACCGACTGGGCGGAACGTTGCACACGCATCGGCGCGATCTCGCTGCACGTCGACGCGCGCCACCTCACCCGCCAGGCCTGCGCCACGATCCGGCAGGCCGGGCTGTGGCTGGTGGCCTATACCGAAGACGATCCGCAGCGGGCGGACGCACTGCTCGCCTGGGGCGTCAACGCCGTCATCACCGACCGTCCCGACCGGCTGCGGGCCCGGAGCGGCCATTCTTGACGCCGCACGACACCGCCCAATACCATCGCTCCCTTTCTTCGCGCAGGCCGCCACCTTGACCATCCAGCAACTGCTCGCCCCGATTGCCGCGGACATGCGCGCGGTGGACGAGGTCATCCGCCAGCGTCTGCATTCGGACGTGGTGCTCGTGCGCCAGGTCGCCGAATACATCATCGGCAGCGGCGGCAAGCGGCTGCGTCCGGCGCTGGTGCTGATGGTGGCCAATGCCTTCGCATACCGCGGCACGGCGCATCATGAACTGGCGGCGGTGGTCGAATTCATTCACACCGCCACCCTGCTGCACGACGACGTGGTGGACGAATCCGCACTGCGCCGCGGCCGCAACACCGCCAACGCAGAATTCGGCAACGCCGCGTCCGTGCTGGTCGGCGACTTCCTGTATTCGCGGGCCTTCCAGATGATGGTGGGGGTCGGCAACATGCGCGTCATGGAAGTGCTGTCGGACGCCACCAACGTCATCGCCGAAGGCGAGGTGCTGCAACTGATGAACTGCGGCAATGCCGACCTCGACGTAGCCGACTACCTCAAGGTCATCCGCTACAAGACTGCCAAGCTTTTTGAGGCCTCCACGCGTCTCGGCGCCATCCTGGGCGGCGCGGACGCGGCCACCGAGCGAGCGCTCGGCGACTACGGCATGCACCTGGGCACCGCCTTCCAGATCATCGACGACGTGCTCGACTACTCTTCGGAAGAGGCCACCACCGGCAAGCACCTGGGCGACGATCTGGCCGAAGGCAAGCCGACCCTGCCGCTGATCCTGGCCATGCAGCACGGCACGCCGGCGCAGGCCGCGCTGGTGCGCGCAGCCATCGAACAGGGCCAGCGCGAAGCCTTCCCCGAGGTGCTCGCTGCGATCAGCGCCTGTGGCGCCCTCGATGCGGCGCGCGAAGCCGCCCGCGCAGAGGCTGCACTGGCCCGCGAACAAATCGCTGCGCTACCCGCTTCCGTTTTCTCGGAAGCGCTGCTAGAATTGCCAGCCTTTGCAGTTGAGCGAAATTATTGACTGCAGCCGGATACGTCGGGGAATAGCTCAGCCTGGTAGAGCACTGCGTTCGGGACGCAGGGGCCGGAGGTTCGAATCCTCTTTCCCCGACCACTTATCCACGGGAATCCCGACTTCCCGTTCAAACAAACCGCCCCTTCGGCGGTTTTTTTGTTTCTGCGGAGGAAAGTCTCATGCGCTTCAGTTTCGACACGCTGCGAAGCCGCTGCCTAGACGAATGGCAGGCGTACTGCCAACACGAATTCGTCCGCGGACTGGGCAGTGGCAACCTGCCCGAAGCAGCCTTCCGCCACTACCTCAAGCAGGACTACCTGTTCCTGCTGCACTTCGCCCGCGCCTTCGCGCTGGCCGCCTACAAGAGCCGCGACCTGTCCGACCTGCGGCGCGGCGCCGAGGGCCTGAAGGCCATCCTCGACGTCGAACTGGACCTGCACATCGCGTACTGCCGCGAATGGGGCATCTCCGAAGCGCAACTGGCCACGCTGCCCGAAGCCCGCGCGACCATGGCCTACACCCGCTACGTACTGGATGCCGGCAGCCGCGGCGACCTGCTCGACCTGCATGTCGCGCTGGCACCGTGCATGCTGGGCTACGCGGAAATCGCCACCTGGCTGGAGGCGCAGCCCTTCACCCGCACTGACGGCAACCCCTACGCAGCCTGGATTGCAATGTATGCGGGCGAGGAATTCCGGCAGGCGGCACGCGCCGAGCAGGACTGGCTGGACGCGCGACTGGCCGGCATCGATGAACGCCGCTTCGAGGAACTGGTGACGATCTTCAGCGAAGCCACCCGGCTGGAAGCCGACTTCTGGCAGATGGGACTGGACCTGGCCGATTGATTCAGGCGGCGTGACGCGCCAGCGCCCACGCCACGTGCTCGCGCACCAGCTCCGAGGGATCGTTCGCGCGCGCCTGCAGTGCGGCCAGCACCTGCGGCGTCGTCTGCGCATTGCCTAACCCCACCGCGAGATTGCGCGACCAGCGCTCAAAACCGATGCGGTGGATCGCACTGCCGGCAGTGCGCTCGCGGAAATCCGCCTCCGACCACCCGAACAGCTCGACCAGCGAGACCTCGTCCAGCCGGTTGCGCGGCGCAAAATCGGCTTCATCCGTGATGCGGGCAAAGCGGTTCCACGGACACACCAGCTGGCAGTCGTCACAGCCGTAGATGCGGTTGCCGATCATCGGCCGCAGCGGCTCGGGGATGGCGCCCTTCAATTCGATCGTGAGATAGGAAATACAGCGCCGCGCATCCACCCGATACGGCGCTACGATGGCCCCGGTCGGACAGGCATCGATGCAGGCCGTGCACTGGCCGCAGTGCCCGGCCTGCGACGCATCCACCGGCAGCGGCAGATCGGTGAAGATCTCACCGAGAAAGAAGCACGAACCGGCCTCGCGGTTGAGTAACAGCGTGTGCTTGCCGCGCCAGCCCAGCCCGGCACGGGTGGCCAGCTCGACCTCCAGCACCGGCGCCGAGTCGACGAACACGCGATAGCCATGCGGCGCCTCGGCGGCAATGCGGTCGGCCAGCTTCTGCAGGCGTGCGCGCATCAGTTTGTGATAATCCCGGCCCAAGGCGTAGCGCGAGACATAGGCCCGCTGCGGGTCAGCCAGCGCGGCTTCTGCATCCGCCGCATCGGGCCAGTAATTCATGCGAGCACTGATCACGCGCACGGTGCCGGGATGCAACTCCGCCGGGCGCGCCCGCTTCATGCCGTGCCGCGCCATATAATCCATCTCGCCGTGGAAACCCGCAGCCAGCCACGCGGCCAGACCGGGCTCTGCGTCCGGCAGATCGACGCCGGTCACCGCCACGGAATCGAAACCCAGCTCGCCACCCCACGCGCGGATTCGCGCCACCAGCGCAGCATCGGCGCCAGAAGCGCCGCCCATGGAGGCTTCAGAATGATCGGGAATGTTCACGTCCAGGATGATAACGGTGCGCGCTTTGCGACACATCTCGATGACGAGTCGGACACCGAGCGGGCGGGTGCGGCACTGGCGGCAGGACTGGCGTCCGGCCTGGTGGTGTACCTCATCGGCGACCTCGGCGCGGGCAAGACCACGCTGGTGCGCGGCTGCCTGCGGGCGCTCGGACATGCCGGAAAGGTAAAAAGTCCCACATACACCTTGATTGAACCTTATACTGTTTCTAGATTAGACTTATATCACTTTGATTTTTATCGCTTCAGCACGCCGGAAGAATTTCTCGAAGCGGGGCTGGACGAGTATTTTGCGGGACAGGGTGCCTGTCTCGTGGAGTGGCCGGACAAGGCTGCCCCGCATGTCGCCGGCGCAGACATCGAAGTGCGCCTCGCGGTCCGCGATACCGGCCGCGACATTGAAGTCGTAGCACTGACGGAAAACGGACAACGATGCGCCCAGACCATGCTGTCGAGCCTGCAAGCCAGCCCGCCGTAGCGGCGCCGGCCGGTATCAGCCGGCGCGAGCTGCTGCGCTTCGCTGGCGCCTCGCTCGCCCTGCTCGTCAGTCCGGTCGGCTTTGCTGCCGCCACCAGCCTGGTCGCCGTGCGTGTGTGGCCGGGCACCGAATACACCCGCATCACCCTCGAAGGCCCCACCGGGATCGAATTCAGCCAGATGATGCTGAGTGATCCGGCGCGGCTGGTCATCGACCTCAAGGGCGTCGAGTTCAACAGCGTGCTGCAGTCGCTGCCCGAGAAAGTGCTGGAATCCGACCCCCTCATCTCGCGCATCCGTGCCGCGGTCAACCGTCCGGGCGTGGTGCGTGTGGTGGTCGAACTGAAGGCCGGCATCACGCCGCAGATCTTCGCGCTCAACCCCATCGCCAGCTACGGTCACCGGCTGGTCGTCGACCTCTACCCGGAAACACCGGTCGACCCGATTCTGGCCCTGATCCACAAGCGCTCTCCGCTGGAAGCCGCCTCCGGCGACGGCGGCGGCGAGACGATGCCGGCGGGCGAATCCGGCCAGGCAGCCGCTGCACCGCCGGAAAACCGCATCCTCACCATCGTCATCGACCCCGGCCACGGCGGCGAAGACCCGGGCGCCATCGGCCGTCGCGGCTCGCATGAAAAGAACGTCACGCTGTCGATCGCGCGCCGCCTCAAGAGCAAGATCGACGCCGAACCCAACATGCAGGCCGTACTGACGCGCAACGGCGATTACTTCGTGCCGCTGTACAAGCGCGTGTCGATCGCGCGGCGGGCACAGGCCGACCTCTTCGTGTCGGTGCATGCCGATGCCTTCACGCGCCCGGAAGCCAACGGCAGCTCGGTGTATGTGCTGTCCGAACGCGGCGCGAGCAGCACCGCGGCGCGCTGGCTGGCACAGAAGGAGAACGAGGCGGACCTCATCGGCGGCGTCAACATCGCCAAGCAGGAAGGACATCTGGCGCGCACCCTGCTCGACCTGTCGCAGACCGCCACCATCAACGACAGCGTGAAGCTGGCCTCGGCCGTGCTGTCGCAACTCGGCGCGATCAACCGCCTGCACAAGCCGCAGGTGGAGCAGGCCGGCTTTGCCGTGCTGCGCTCGCCGGACGTGCCGTCGATCCTGGTCGAGACGGCCTTCATCAGCAACCCGGACGAAGAGAAGCGCCTGAACGATCAGGCCTACCAGGACAAGATGGCCGACGCCATCGTATCCGGCATCCGGCAGTACTTCGCCAGCAATCCGCCGGTGCGCCGCACTACCGTGGCACGCGCCGAGTAAGCCAGTCTGCGGGGCGCGCAAGGCGCCCCGATGCCGTATAATTGCGGCTTTTTTCAGGCGCTTATGCAGGTTCTTCGAGGGATTCCGGAGCGCGCCGCGCAGCCCTCGGTGCTCACCATCGGCAACTTCGACGGCGTTCACCGCGGCCATCAGGCCCTGCTCGAAATGCTCGTGCAGAAGGCCTGCGCCTGCGCCGCCGCGGCCACCGTGCTGACCTTCGAGCCGCACCCGCGCGAATACTTCTCGCCGCAGAACGCGCCCGCGCGCCTCGCATCCCTGCGCGACAAGCTGCTGCAACTGTCGCAGAACGGCGTGGATCGCGTGCACGTGTGCCGCTTCAACGCCGCCTTCGCCGGTCTGTCCGCCGAACGCTTCATCGAGGATGTGCTGGTGCGCGGCCTGGACGTGCGGCACCTCATCATCGGCGACGATTTCCGCTTCGGCGCAAAGCGTCAAGGTGATTTCGCCCTGTTGCAGCAGGCCGGTGCGCGCCTCGGTTTCGGCGTGGAAGCCATGCCGACGCTGGCCGATGGTGCCGTGCGCGTTTCCAGTTCCGCCGTGCGCGATGCGCTCGCGGCAGGCGAACTGGATCGCGCGGCCGCCCTGCTGGGCCGCCCCTACAGCATTGCCGGCCGCGTGGTTTCGGGCCGCCGGCTGGGACGCAGCATCGGCTACCCGACCGCCAACATCGTGCTGCGCCACAGCCGACCGGCGCTGTCGGGGGTCTTCGCGGTGAAGGTGGAAGGGCTCGGCGAGGGCTGTATTGCAGGCGTCGCCAACCTCGGCTCGCGCCCGACGGTGGGCGGTGACAAGCCCAATCTCGAAGTGCACCTGCTCGACTGGCAAGGCGACTGCTACGGCGCCCATCTGCGTGTGCATTTTCTGCACAAGCTGCGCGACGAGGCACGCTACGATTCGCTCGAAGCACTGACCCGACAGATCCGGCGCGATGAAGACGCCGCGCGCGCATGGTTCGCGCGCAACCCCATTCAAGACTGACCAGAAAACGACAACATGGCCGAATACCGCAAGACGCTCAACCTCACGGATACGCCCTTCCCGATGCGCGGCAACCTCGCGCAGCGCGAACCCGCGTGGATCGCCGACTGGCAGGCGCGCCGCCTGTACCAGCGCATCCGCGAGAAAGCCCAAGGCCGCCCGAAGTTCATCCTGCACGACGGCCCGCCCTACGCCAACGGCGACATTCACCTCGGCCATGCGGTGAACAAGATCCTCAAGGACATCATCGTCCGCTCCAAGACGCTGGCCGGCTTCGACGCGCCCTACGTACCGGGCTGGGACTGCCACGGCCTGCCGATCGAGCACCAGATCGAGAAAAAGCACGGCAAGAACCTGCCCGCCCCCGAAGTGCGCAAGCTCTCGCGCGCCTTCGCCGCCGAACAGGTCGAGATCCAGAAGAAGGGCTTCATCCGCCTCGGCGTGCTGGCCGACTGGGATCGCCCCTACCGCACCATGGACTTCGGCAACGAGGCGGGCGAAATCCGCGCGTTGGGGGAGATGGTCAAGAAGGGCTGGGTGTATCGCGGCCTCAAGCCGGTGAACTGGTGTTTCGACTGCGGCTCGGCGCTGGCCGAGGCCGAGGTGGAGTACCAGGATCGCACCAGCCCGACGGTGGATGTGGGTTTCGAGATCGCCGAGCGCGAGCGCGGCCGCCTGGCCGCCGCCTTCGGCCTCGCCGAGCTGCCGGCCGACAGCGTGAAAGCCGTGATCTGGACCACCACGCCGTGGACCATTCCCGCCAACCAAGCGCTCAACGCTCACCCCGAGCACACCTACGCGCTGGTGCAGACCGACGCCGGCTGCGTGGTGCTGGCCGAGGCACTGGTCGAGGAGTCGCTCAAGCGCTTCGGCCGCGAAGGCAAGGTCATCGCCACCACCGTTGGCGAGAAACTCGACCACATCGCCTTCCGCCATCCGCTGTACGACCGTGATTCGCCGGTCTTCCTCGCCGACTACGTCGGCATCGATGCCGGTACCGGCATCGTGCACAGCGCGCCGGCCTACGGTGTGGACGACTTCCAGTCGTGCATGAAGAACGGCTTCACCACCGACGACGTGCTCAACCCGGTCCAGAGCAACGGCGTGTACGCCGATTCGCTGCCGCTGTTCGGCGGCCTGCACATCTGGAAGGCCAACCCGCTGATCGCCGAGAAACTGGCCGAAGCCGGTGCGCTGTTGTCGCATTCCAAGGTGCAGCACAGCTACATGCACTGCTGGCGCCACAAGACGCCGGTGATCTACCGTGCCACCGCGCAGTGGTTCGTCGGCATGGACCTCAAACCCGCCGGCGGCCCCAGCCTGCGCGAATCCGCGCTGGCCGCCATCGAGAACACCGACTTCTACCCCGACTGGGGCAAGGCCCGTCTGTCGGCCATGATCGCCAACCGCCCGGACTGGTGCATCTCGCGCCAGCGCAACTGGGGCGTGCCGATTCCGTTCTTCATCCACCGCGCCAGCGGCGAACTGCATCCGCGCACGGTGGAACTGATCGAAGAAGTCGCGAAACGGGTGGATCAGCGTGGCATCGACGCCTGGTTCGACCTCGACGCCGCCGAGCTGCTCGGCGACGAAGCCGCACAGTACGAGAAAATCAGTGACACGCTCGACGTGTGGTTCGACTCGGGTGCGACGCACTGGCACGTGCTGCGCGGCTCGCATGCCGACCTCGCGCGCACCGACGGCGGCCCCGTGGCCGATCTGTATCTGGAAGGCTCGGACCAGCACCGCGGCTGGTTCCATTCCTCGCTGCTGACCGGCTGCGCCATCGACGGACAGGCGCCCTACCGCGCGCTGCTGACGCACGGCTTCACGGTCGACGCGCAGGGCCGCAAGATGTCCAAGTCGCTCGGCAACGGCATCGAACCGCAGGAAATCGGCAACAAGCTCGGCATCGAGATCCTGCGCCTGTGGCTGGCCGCCACCGACTATTCGGGCGAGCTGTCGATCTCCAAGGAGATCCTCGACCGCGTGGTCGAGACCTACCGTCGCCTGCGCAACACGCTGCGCTTCCTGCTGGCCAACACCTCCGACTTCGATTTCGCCAGGGACGGCGTGGCGCCCGAACAGTTGCTCGACATCGACCGCTACGCGCTGGCCCATCTGGCCGGTCTGCAGCAGCAGATCACTGCCGACTATGCGCGCTACGAGTTCCACCGCATCGTGCAGGCGCTGCAGAACTACGCCTCCGAAGACCTCGGCGCCTTCTACCTCGACGTGCTGAAGGACCGGCTGTACACCACCCAGCCCGACTCGCTCGCGCGCCGCTCTGCGCAAACGGCGCTATGGCACATCACGCAGGCCGTGACGCGCCTGATGGCGCCGATCCTGTCCTTCACGGCGGAGGAGATCCACGCCCTCACCAGTGGCGACGCCGACGACAGCGTGATGTTCCACACCTGGCATGACATCCCGCCCGTCACCGACGCACAAACGCTGACTGCGCGCTGGACGCTGATCCGCGAAGCCCGCGCCGAAGCGCAAAAGGTGCTTGAGGACCTGCGCACCGCCGGCAATATCGGCGCATCGCTGCAGGCGACCGTGCACATCCGCGCCGCCGGCGAGCGCTTCGACGCGCTGGCCAGCCTCGGCGACGATCTGCGCTTCGTGCTGATCACATCTGAAGCAACGCTGGAACGCGCGGCTTCGGAGGCCGAGCAATCCATCGTCGCCACCCCTTCGGCGCACGCCAAATGCGAGCGCTGCTGGCACTACCGTGAAGAGGTCGGCAGCATCGCCGACCACCCCGAGCTGTGCGGCCGCTGCCACGGCAACCTGACCGACAACCCCGAGGTGCGCACGCATGCCTGAGGGCCAGCGCATGAAACTCCGCTTTGCCGCATGGCTGGCGCTGGCCGCACTGGTGGCCTGCGCCGACCAGGCCAGCAAGTGGTACATGACGCAGTGGCTGGGCTCGGGCTCGATGGTCACCGTGACCGAGTTCTTCAAGCTCATCCTGGTGCACAACCCCGGCGCGGCCTTCAGCTTCCTGGCCGACCAGTCCGGCTGGCAGCGCTGGTTCTTCATCGTGCTCGGCATCGTGATCTGCGGCTGGCTGCTTGCCCTGACCTGGCAACACCGCGCCGAACGCGCCCTGCCGCTGGCTTTCAGCCTGATCATTGGCGGTGCGGTCGGCAACATCTATGATCGGATGGCGCACGGCGCCGTCGTCGATTTCCTCTATTTTCACGTCGGCAAGTACGGTTGGCCGGCGTTCAATCTGGCCGATTCGGCCATCACCGTCGGTGTCGTGCTCATGCTGTGGTCGCAGTTCCGGCCTCACCGCTCCACAAAGGAAACTGCCCAATGAACCAGCTCGTCTCGCCTGATAGCCTCGTCACCCTGCACTACCGCATCGCCCTGCCCGGCGGCCAGCCGCTGATCAGCACCTTCGACGGCAATCCGGCCACGCTGCAGCTCGGCGCCGGCGAACTGCTGCCGCAGATCGAGCGTCTGCTCGACGGGCTCGAATCGGGCTCGGAGCACAGCTTTGACCTCGAACCCGAGCAGGCCTTCGGCGTGCGCCGCGACGACCTCATCGAACGCGTTCGGCGCGAGCACCTGCCCGCCACCGAAGTGGTCGAGCCGATGAGCATCATGGAGTTCAGCGCCCCGGACGGCTCGCGCTACTCCGGCCTGATCACCGAAGTCGCAGACGACGCCGTGATGATCGACTTCAACCACCCGCTCGCCGGCAAGCCCATCCGCGTGGATGTGCGCATTGTCGGCGTGCTGTAACGCCCTGCGAGCCTGCCCATGAACGACCGCGAAATCCTCCTCGCCAGCCCGCGCGGCTTCTGTGCCGGCGTGGAGCGCGCCATCGAGATCGTCGAACGCGCGCTGCAGCAGTTCGGCGCACCGATCTACGTGCGTCACGAAGTGGTGCACAACAAGTTCGTCGTCGATGACCTGCGCGCCAAGGGCGCGATCTTCGTCGAGGAACTCGATGAAGTGCCCGCCGGCAACACCGTCATCTTCAGCGCCCACGGCGTCTCGCAGGCCGTGCGCGACGAGGCCGGACAGCGCGGCCTGAAGGTCTTCGACGCCACCTGCCCGCTGGTCACCAAGGTGCATAACGAAGTCATGCGCATGCACGAACAGGGCCGCGAGATCATCATGATCGGCCACCGCGGCCACCCCGAAGTGGAGGGCACCATGGGCCAGATCGCCGGCGGCATCCACCTCGTCGAGTCGGCCGCCGATGTCGAGACGCTGCAGGTCGCTGATCCGGAACGGCTGTCCTTCGTCACCCAGACCACGTTGTCGATGGACGACGCGGCCAGCATCGTCGATGCGCTGCGCGCGCGCTTCCCGGCCATCCAGGGGCCGCGCAAGGACGACATCTGCTACGCCACACAGAACCGTCAGGACGCCGTGAAATTCATGACGCCGCAGGTCGATGCGGTGCTGGTGGTCGGCTCCCCCAACAGCTCCAACTCCAACCGCCTGCGCGAAGTCGCCGCATTGCGCGGCGTGCCGGCGTGGCTGGTGGAGAACGCCGAGGCCATCGACCCGAGCTGGCTCCAAGGCAAGCGCCGCATCGGCATCACGGCCGGCGCCTCGGCACCGGAAGTGCTGGTGAAGTCGGTCATCGAGCGCGTGCGCGCGCTCGGCGGCGCGACCGTGCGTACGCTCGACGGCGTGCAGGAAAAGGTGGTGTTCGCCTTGCCCAAGGACCTGCAGCAGGTGCAGTAAGCACGCGCCTTCGAGCAAAAAACAAGGGCCGCTTAATGCGGCCCTTGTTTTTTGCGGCGGCAGGGCGTTCAGCCCTGCATGCCCATCACGCGGCGATAGAACTCGTGGAAGTGCTGCATGCCGTCTTCCATCGGCGACTGGTAGGGCCCGACCTCGTTGCGCCCCTCGCGATACAGCGCCAGACGGCCGCGATCCATGCGCTCGGCGATCTCGTCGTCCTCGATGGCGGTCTCCATGTAGGCCGCCTGCTCGGCTTCGACGAAGTCGCGCTCGAACTCCATGATCTCTTCCGGGTAGTAAAACTCGACCACGTTGGTGGTCCTGTTCACGTCCCGCGGGATGAGCGAACTGACCACCAGCACGTGCGGGTACCACTCCACCATCACGTTCGGGTAGTAGGTCAGCCACAACGCGCCATGCGGCGGCTGCCGGTCGCCGTAGATCATCTTCACGGCCTCATGCCAGCGGGCGTAGGTGCTCGAGCCGGGCTTGGCCAGCGAGGTGATGCCGACGCGCTGCACCGAGTACCAGTCACCGAACTGCCAGGTCAGGTCGTCGCAGGTGACGAAGTTGCCCAGCCCCGGATGGAAGGGGGCGACGTGGTAGTCCTCCAGATAGACCTCGATGAAGGTCTTCCAGTTGTAGTTGCACTCGTGGATCTCGACGCGGTCGAGCTTGTAGCCCGAGAAGTCGAACTCCGGCGCCACCTGCATGCCGGCGAGGTCGGCCGTGGCCGAGCGCGGCCCCTTGAACAACAGGCCGTTCCAGCGCTCGAGCGGATCACGCCGCAGATTGAGGCACGGGTTTTCGGGGAAGTGCGGAGCGCCCTGCAGCACGCCGGTGTTGTCGTAGGTCCAGCGATGCACCGGACACACCACGCGTTCGGCCGAGCCGCTACCTTCCAGCATGATGGCCTGACGGTGGCGGCACACGTTCGACATGCGGTGAATGCCGTCGGCGGTGTTGAACAGCAGGGCGGAATGGTCCAGCCACTCGAGGGAGCGGTAGTTTCCGACTTCAGGTACCATCAACTCGTGGCCGACGTACCCCGGGCCGGCATCGAAGAGGAGCTTTTTCTCCTGCTCGAACACCTGCTCGTCGAAATACGTCGATACCGGCAGTTGCGAAACCCCCGGCGCCAGCAGCCTCCTGGAAGCCATGTCGGACATGCCCGAACCCCCCAAAGCGAGAACCAAAGAAATTCGGCGGAAAAGGACCGGCAATTCTAGGCAAAAAGGCGTTTGACCGCCAGTTGTGCCTTCGGTTATTTTCACCGACTTTTCCCCGCCCGCTCACCCATGACCAAATCAGCCGCTTCGCCCAAATCCTTTGAAGGCGCGATCACCGAGCTCGAGGACATCGTGCGGGCCATGGAAACCGGACAGATCAGCCTGGAGCAGGCGCTCGACCACTATCAGCGCGGCGTCGGCCTGCTGCGCTATTGCCAGGACACGCTGCGCAACGCCGAGCAGCGCGTGCGCCAACTCGAAGGCGAGCAACTCGTCGACCCCGCCTCCCCGGAGAAACCGGCGTGAGCGCCGTCGATTTTGCCGGCTGGATGGGCAACATCCAGCGTCGCACCGAGACCGCGCTGGAAGCCCGCCTGCCTGCTGCGGACATCGCGCCGGCCGGGCTGCACGCTGCCATGCGCTACGCCGTTCTGGAAGGCGGCAAGCGCGTGCGCGCGCTGCTGGCACATGCCGCCGGCGAGCTGGGCGGCGCCAACGGCGAAGCGATCGACGCCGCCGCCTGTGCCGTTGAACTGATCCACGCCTATTCACTCGTGCACGACGACATGCCGTGCATGGACAACGACGTGCTGCGTCGCGGCAAGCCGACCGTACACGTGGAGTTCGGCGAAGCAACCGCACTGCTGACCGGCGACGCGCTGCAGACGCTGGCCTTTCAGGTGCTGGCCGACGCGCTGCCCGGCGTGACGCCCGCCCGCCAGATCGAGATGATCGCGCTGCTGGCGCGCGCTTCGGGCTCGCGCGGCATGGCGGGCGGACAGGCCATCGACCTGGCCTCGGTCGGCAAGGACCTGACGCGCGAAGAACTCGAGTACATGCACATCCACAAGACCGGGGCACTGATCCGCGCCGCGGTCATGCTCGGCGCAATGGGCGGCAACACGCCGCCCGACGCGCTCGACCGGCTGGACCGTTACGGCAAGCTGATCGGCCTGCTGTTCCAGGTGGTCGACGACCTGCTCGACGCCGAAGCCGACACCGCCACGCTGGGCAAGACCGCCGGCAAGGATGCCGAGCACGACAAGCCGACCTATGTTTCGCTGCTCGGCATGAGCGAAGCGCGCGCGCTGGCCGATGGCCTGCTGCACGAGGCGCACGAAATGCTGGCGCCGCTCGGCGACGCGGCGCTGCGTCTGCGCGAACTCGCCGACTTCATCGTTCACCGCAAGTTCTGACCTGCTTCACGGCCGACACCATGTCCACCTACCCCCTGCTCGAACGCATCGATTCCCCGGCCGACCTGCGCACGCTGGAGCGCAGCGAACTGCCGGCGCTGGCCGACGAGTTGCGCGCCTTCCTGATCGAATCGGTGTCGAAGACCGGCGGCCATCTGTCGTCCAACCTCGGCACGGTCGAGCTGTCCATCGCACTGCATTACATCTACGACACGCCGGAAGACCGCATCGTGTGGGACGTCGGCCATCAGACCTACGGCCACAAGATCCTCACTGGTCGGCGCGAAGCCATGAGCGGTCTGCGCCGCCACGGCGGCATCTCGGGCTTCCCGCGCCGTTGCGAAAGCGAGTACGACACCTTCGGCACGGCGCACTCGTCCACCTCCATCTCCGCCGCCATGGGCATGGCGGTGGCAGCACGCGACAAGGGCGAATCGCGCCAGAGCATCGCCGTGATCGGCGACGGCGCGATGAGCGCGGGCATGGCCTTCGAGGCACTCAACAATGCCGGCGAACTCGACGGCATCAACCTGCTGGTGATCCTCAACGACAACGAGATGTCGATCTCGCCGCCAGTGGGTGCGATGACGCGCATCCTCGCGCGCATGCTGTCGGGCCGCACCTACAACGCTGCCCGCAAGGCCGGCGAGAAAGTGCTGTCGATCGCTCCGCCGGTGCTGGAATTCGCGCGCAAGGTCGAGGAGCACGTGATCGGGCTGGTGACGCCGGGCACGCTGTTCGAGGAATTCGGCTTCCACTACTACGGCCCCATCGACGGTCACGACCTGAACGCGCTGATCCCGATGCTGCAGAACCTCAAGAAGCTGCCGGGGCTGCAGTTCCTGCACGTGGTCACGCGCAAGGGTCAGGGCTACAAGCTGGCCGAAGCCGACCCCATCCTGTACCACGGCGTGTCGCAGTTCGAGCCCTCGGCCGGCATCGCCGCCGGCAAGGGCGGCGGCAAACTCACCTACACCAAGGTGTTCGGCGACTGGCTGTGCGACATGGCCGCACAGGACGAGCGACTGGTCGCCATCACCCCGGCCATGCGCGAAGGCTCCGGCTTGGTGCGCTTCGCCGAGGAATACCCCGCGCGCTATCACGACGTCGGGATTGCCGAACAACACGCCGTCACCTTTGCCGCGGGCTTCGCCTGTGAAGGCCTGAAGCCGGTGGTGGCGATCTATTCCACCTTCCTGCAGCGCGCCTACGACCAGCTGATCCACGACGTGGCGCTACAGAACCTGCCGGTGCTGTTCGCCATCGACCGCGCCGGTCTGGTCGGCGCCGACGGCGCCACCCACCACGGCGCCTTCGACCTGTCCTACCTGCTGTGCATCCCCAACATGATGGTGATGACGCCGGCCGACGAGAACGAGTGCCGCCAGATGCTGTACACCGCCTACTGCCACGACGGCCCGACGGCCGTGCGCTACCCGCGCGGCGGCGGCATGGGCGTGACGCCCGAGACGCAGATGACGGCCATCCCGCTGGGCAAGGCCGAAGTGCGTCGCAGCGGCAGACGGGTGGCGATCCTCGCCTTCGGCTCGATGCTGGCACCGGCGCTCGCGGCCGGCGAACAGATCGACGCCACAGTGGTGAACATGCGCTTTGCCAAGCCGCTCGACGAAGCCTGCATCCGCGAGATGGCGGCCAGCCATGAGCTGATCGTCAGCGTCGAGGAGAACGCCGTGATCGGCGGCGCCGGCAGCGAGGTTTCGCGCGTGCTCGACACCCTCGCGCAACGCCCGCGCATGCTGCGTCTGGGCCTGCCCGACCGCTTCGAGGATCACGGCGAGCAAGCCCAGTTGCTCGCTCCGCTCGGGCTTGATGCGGCCGGTATCGTCGCGGCGATTGACAAAGCGAATCAGACCAATAGTTGAGCGATTTTGTCGGATTTGCTACGATCGGCGCCTCGCTCCCCTCCAGAGTTTCATGATGAACCCCAACGATCTCCAAACCATTCCGGACGTCCAGAGTTCGCAGGACAGCCGGCAGATCGCCATCAACAAGGTCGGCATCAAGTCGATCCGCCACCCGATCAAGGTCAGCGACCGGAGCGGCGGCGTGCAGCACACGGTGGCGATGTTCAACATGTACGTGGGGCTGCCGCACAACTTCAAGGGCACCCACATGTCGCGCTTCGTCGAGCTGCTCAACGGCTCCGAACGCGAAATCTCGGTGGAATCCTTCGAGCCCATGCTGCGCGAGATGGTGACGCGCCTGGAGGCCGAGACCGGTCACGTCGAAATGACCTTCCCGTATTTCATCAACAAGACCGCGCCGGTATCGGGCGTGCAGAGTCTGATGGACTACGAGGTGACCTTCATCGGCGAGATCCGCCAGGGTGGCGTGTATGAGTTCACGATGAAGGTGGTGGTCGCCGCCACCAGCCTGTGCCCGTGCTCGAAGAAGATTTCGGACTACGGCGCACACAACCAGCGCTCGCACATCACCGTCACCGCCACGCTGGGTGATCACGTTTGGATCGAGGAGCTCGTCGACCTGGTCGAGAAGCAAGCCTCGTGCGAGGTCTACGCGCTGCTCAAGCGCCCCGACGAGAAGTACGTCACCGAACGCGCCTACGACAACCCGAAGTTCGTCGAAGATCTGGTGCGTGACGTCGCCGGCCAGCTCAACGCCGAGTCGCGCATCGTCGCCTACGCGCTGGAAGCGGAGAACTTCGAGTCCATCCACAATCACTCGGCCTACGCCATCATCGAGCGCGACAAGCGCCTCGACGCCTGAACCGCAGGCAGAGCATCACACCGCAACGGCGCCCCAGGGCGCCGTTTTCATTCGGTGTCAGAGTGTCCGCGCTTGGTCTAGTATCCTGCTGTGAACCGACCCGACGGAGAACACGAAGATGAAGCTGCTGCTTGCAAGCCTGCTGGCGCTGGTCACGGTCACCGCCAGCGCCGCATCCAAGGAACAGATCGACGCGGAAGTACGCGAGGCGCTGACGGAATTCCGCGAGACCACCAGTGCCGGCTATGAACTGTCACAGAAAGCCGTCGGCGTGCTGGTATTTCCCGGCGTGATCAAGGCCGGCATGGGCATCGGCGGTGAGTATGGTGAAGGCGCCCTGCTGATCAACGGTCAGACGGTGGACTACTACAGCCTCGCCTCGGCCTCTATCGGCTTTCAGCTGGGCGCCCAGAAGCGCGCGCAGATCGTGCTTTTCATGACCCAGGCGGCACTCGACGGCTTCCGCAACAGTGAGGGCTGGAAAGCCGGTGTGGACGGCAGCGTGGCGCTGGCCACCCTCGGCACCGGCGGCACCATCGACACCGAGACCGCCAAGCAACCCATCATCGGCTTTATCTTTTCGAACAAGGGTCTGATGTACAACCTGACCTTCGAAGGCTCGAAGATGACCAAGATCGAGCGCTGATCCACACGCGCGCTGCAATGCAGAACGGCCCGCCGGAAATGACGGGCCGTTCCTCTATGTGCGCACCGATCAGCTGCGGTATTCGGCGTTGATCTTGACGTAGTCGTAGGAGAAATCGCAGGTCCACACCGTCGCCTCGGCTGCCCCGCGGGCCAGCGCAATGCGCACCGTGATCTCCTCGCGCTTCATGATGCGCGCCCCGTCCTCCTCGCGGTAAGCCGCCGCACGGCCACCCTTCTCGGCCACCAGTACCGACTCGCCACCGCTCTCCAGCCACACGCTCAGCGCCGACACGTCCAGATCATCGACGCCGGCGTAGCCGACCGCGGCCAGGATGCGGCCGAGGTTGGGGTCGGACGCAAAGAAGGCGGTCTTCACCAGCGGCGAATGCGCCACGGCGTAGGCGACCTTGCGGCACTCCTCGCGACTGCTGCCGCCCTCGACCGTCACCGCGATGAATTTGGTCGCGCCCTCACCGTCCCGCACGATGGCCTGCGCCAACTCCACCGAGATGCCGATCACGGCCTCGCGCAAGGCACGACCGGCGGGCGAATCGCCGTCGCTGATCTCGGGATTCTCGGCCTTGCCGGTCGCGATCAGGATGAAGGAGTCGTTGGTCGAGGTATCCCCGTCGATGGTGATGCTGTTGAACGAGGCATCGGCCGCCTCCACCACCAGCGCTTCCAGCAAGGCCTGCGAGACATTCGCGTCGGTCGCGACGTAACCCAGCATGGTCGCCATGTTGGGCTTGATCATGCCCGCGCCCTTGCTCATGCCGGTCAGCGTGACCTCGCGCCCGTCGATGACGACGGCGCGGGACGCCGCCTTCGCGAGCGTGTCTGTCGTCATGATGGCGTGTGCAGCATCGAACCAGGCATCTGCACGCAGGTCGGCCCGCGCGGCCGGCAAACCGGCCACCAGACGCTCGACCGGCAACTGTTCGAGAATCACACCGGTCGAGAACGGCAGCACCTGGGTGGGCGCGATCTCCAGAATCTGCGCCACCGCTTCGCAGGTCGCACGCGCGGCCTGCATGCCCTGTTCCCCCGTTCCGGCATTCGCGATGCCGGTATTGATGACCAGTGCACGCACATTGGCGTCACGCAGATGCTCTCGGCACAGCTGGACCGGTGCGGCGCAGAAGCGGTTCTTCGTGAACACGCCGGCCACACGGCTGCCCTCGGCCAGCTCGATCAGGGTCAGGTCACGCCGACCGGCCTTGCGAATGCCGGCCTGCGCAATACCCAGCTGGACGCCGGCAACCGGCTTGAGGGCTTCGGGCGACGGGGTGGACAGATTCACGGGCATCGACACAACTCCTTGAATTCGGCAGCGCGGCGCACGGCACCGCAAACGCGCCAAGTGTACTGCAAGCCACACGTCGGACGCGGCCTGCACAAACGAAAAAGCCCGCATCCGCGGGCTTTCTCACTCCTGCGGCAGGGCCTCAGGCAAGCTTGCCGTGGCAGTGCTTGTACTTTTTGCCGGAGCCGCAGGGGCACGGCTCGTTACGCCCGACGCGCGGGCCGCCCTGCCCTGCAGCGGCATCCGCTGCCGGTTCATCCGAGCCGGGATGACGGTACTGCACGTTCTCGACCTCGGCCGGCTTCTCGGCCTCTTCGAGGGCTTCGCGGGTGCGCACCTGTACGGTCATGAGCACCTTGGTGACATCCAGCCGCACCGTGTCGAGCAGCGCCTCGAACAGCTCGAAGGACTCGCGCTTGTATTCCTGCTTGGGGTTCTTCTGCGCATAGCCACGCAGGTGGATGCCCTGGCGCAGCTGATCGAGCGCCGACAGGTGATCACGCCAGTGGGTGTCCAGGCTCTGCAGCATCACGTTGCGCTCGAACTGGTGCCAGGCGGCCGGATCGACGATGGCGATCTTTTCCGCATAGGCCTTGTCGGCAGCCTCGACGATACGCGCCAGCATGGTGTCATCGTCCAGTTCGGGCTCGGCCTTGAGCCACTCCCCGACCGGCAGGCGAAGCTGGAACTCGGCCGCGAGGGCCGCCTCCAGCGCGGGAATGTCCCACTGCTCCTCGACGCTGTCCTGCGGCACATAGATGCGCAGGGTGTCGGCCATCACGCCGTGGCGCATGGCCGTGATGGTCTCCGAGATGTCGTCGTTGGCGAGCAGCTCGTTACGTTGCTCGTAGATGACCTTGCGCTGGTCGTTGGCGACATCGTCGTACTCAAGCAGTTGCTTGCGGATGTCGAAGTTGCGCTGCTCGACCTTGCGCTGGGCGGACTCGAGCGAGCGCGTGACCATGCCGTGCTCGATGGCCTCGCCCTCGGGCATCTTCAGACGCACCATGATGGCGTTGAGGCGTTCGCCGGCGAAGATCTTCATCAACGGATCTTCCAGCGACAGGTAGAAACGGCTGGAGCCCGGATCGCCCTGACGGCCCGAACGACCACGCAGCTGGTTGTCGATACGGCGCGATTCGTGGCGCTCGGTGCCGATGATGTGCAGGCCGCCGGCGGCGATCACGGCATCGTGCACCTGCTGCCACTCGGCACGCATGGCGGCGATCTTCGCCTCCCTGGCAGCGGCGTCGAGCGACTCGTCGTTGCGCACCGCCTCCAGTTCGCGCTCGATGTTGCCACCCAGCACGATGTCGGTACCGCGGCCGGCCATGTTGGTGGCGATGGTCACCACACCCGGACGACCGGCCTGCGCCACGATCTGCGCCTCGCTGTCGTGCTGTTTGGCGTTGAGCAACTGGTGGGCGATCTTCTCGCGCTTGAGCACGCCGGAGAGGAATTCGTTGACCTCGATGGAGGTGGTACCGACCAGCACCGGCTGACCGCGCTGCACGCAGTCGCGGATATCGGCAATGACCGCGTCCCACTTTTCCTTGGCGGTGCGGAAGACCTTGTCGTTCTCGTCCTTGCGCTGCATCGGGCGGTTGGTCGGCACGATGACGGTTTCCAGGCCGTAGATCTGGTGGAACTCGTAGGCTTCGGTGTCAGCCGTACCGGTCATGCCGGCGAGCTTGCCGTACATGCGGAAGTAGTTCTGGAAGGTGATCGAGGCCAGCGTCTGGTTCTCGGCCTGGATCTTCGCGCCTTCCTTGGCCTCGACGGCCTGGTGCAAGCCGTCGGACCAGCGACGGCCCGGCATCAGGCGTCCGGTGAACTCGTCGACGATGATGACCTCGCCGTCCTGCACCACGTAGTGCTGATCCTTGTGGAACATCGTGTGCGCGCGCAGCGCGGCATACAGGTGATGCACCAGCATGATGTTGGCCGGGTCGTACAGGCTGGCGCCCTCCTTGAGCAGGCCCATGCCCACCAGGATGTCCTCGGCCTTCTCGTGACCCTGCTCGGTCAGCAGCACCTGACGTGCCTTCAGGTCCAGCGTGTAGTCGCCCGGCTGGGTGATGTTGTCACCCTCGCCCTGCTGCTCGCTGAGCTGGCGCGGCAGATCATTCAGGCGCATGTACAGCTCGGTGTGATCTTCGGCCTGACCGGAGATGATCAGCGGCGTGCGCGCCTCGTCGATGAGGATGGAGTCCACCTCATCGACGATGGCGAAGGACAACGGGCGCTGCACGCGCTCAGCCGTCGCATACACCATGTTGTCGCGCAGGTAGTCGAAACCGAACTCGTTGTTGGTGCCGTAGGTGATGTCGGCGTTGTAGGCCGCCTGCTTCTCGGCATGCGGCATGCGCGACAGGTTGCAGCCGGTGGTCAGCCCGAGGAAGCCGAAGATGCGTCCCATCCACTCCGCGTCGCGGCTGGCGAGGTAGTCGTTCACCGTGACCACGTGCACCCCGTTGCCGGCGAGTGCATTGAGGTAGGCCGGCAGGGTTGCGACCAAGGTCTTGCCCTCGCCGGTCTTCATCTCGGCAATGCGGCCATCGTGCAGCACCATGCCGCCGATCAACTGGGTGTCGAAGTGACGCATGCCATGCACCCGCTTGCCGGCCTCGCGTACGACCGCAAAGGCCTCGACCAGCAAGTCATCGAGTTTGGCGCCGCCCGCCAGCCGTTCACGGAACTCCGTGGTCTTGGCACGCAGGGCCTCATCCGGGAGCGCCGAGATTTCCGGCTCCAGGGCGTTGATGGCGCGAACTTTGTGGGAATACTGGCGGATCAGGCGGTCGTTGCGACTACCGAAAATCTTCTTGATGAGGCCGGAGATCATGGATGTGTGATGGGTCGATTCGGCAAGGGCGCTAGTGTAGCATGCAGCCATCCCCCACCCGTGTTGCGGCGACCTCCCGCCGCAGCCATGCCGAACGCATGAACAGCCCGATCCAACGCTTTCTCGGCGCCGGCGACACGCTCTCCCGCCTGCAGGACCACGCACGTAGCCTGATGCGCGCGCAGGAGGCCCTGCGCGGCATGCTCCCGCAGGCGCTGGGCGAGGCCTGCTCGGTCGCCAACATCCGCGACGGCAACATGGTGGTGTTCGCGCGCAACGGCAGCGTGGCCGCGCGATTGCGCCAGATGGTACCGAGCCTGATCAACGGCTTTGCGACCCGCGGCCAGATCGTCAACGCCATCCAGGTGAAAGTCGGAGTCGTGGTGGAGGCCGAAGCGCCGCCACCGCGCGAGGCCCGTGTGCTCGGACAGGCCGGGCGCGACAGCCTCGCCAGCCTGATTGCGGAACTGCCGGAAGACGCGCCGCTGCGCGAATCGCTGCAACGCCTGCTCGATCGCAGTCGCCCGCAGTAAGGTCTATAGCGGGCCGACCAGACGCTCTGCCACGAAGATCAGCAGAACCGCCAGCAGGGCGAGCAAGCCCCCCAGCGTGATGTTCCAGGCCATGCGCTTGTAACGCGGATTGCCGGTCAGGAACCACGCGACCATGGCGCCGCCGATGGCCAGCAGGGCAGCCAGCAGGATCAGTCGGAATGCCAGCACGCGAAAATCAGGCGAATGCCGGCTCAGCAGCGAACTGACGGCTCACCGACTGCGGCGCACGCTCGGCGATATCGAAACTGACGTATTCCCACGCCGTTTCGTCCTCGAGCAGTGCGCGCAGCACCTCGTTGTTCATGGCGTGACCGGACTTGTGGGCGGAATACGCAGCCAGCAACGGATGTCCGCAGAGATAGAGGTCGCCGATGGCGTCGAGCACCTTGTGCTTGACGAACTCGTCGGCGTAACGGAGCCCTTCGCTGTTGAGCACGCGGTACTCGTCGAGCACGATGGCGTTGGCCAGGCTGCCGCCCAGCGCCAGACCGTTGGAGCGCATGAACTCCACGTCCTGCATGAAGCCGAAGGTGCGCGCACGTGCGACGTCGCGCTCGTAGGAGTTCTCGGCGAAGTCGACCGTCACGCGGGTGGCCGTGCCGTCGATGGCCGGGTGGTTGAAGACGATGGAGAAATCCAGCCGGAAGCCGTCGTGCGGCTCCAGCTTCACCCACTTGTCGCCGTCGCGGAACTCGACCGGCTTCGTCACCCGGATGAAACGCTTGGCCACCGCCTGCTCCTCGATGCCGGCCGAACGCAGCAGGAACACGAAGGGGCTGGAACTGCCATCGAGGATGGGAATCTCGGGCGCATCGATGTCGACGTGCACGTTATCCACGCCCAGCCCTGCCAGCGCCGACATCAGGTGCTCGACGGTGCCGACCTTGGCGTCGCCCTGCTGCAGACCGGAACACATGCGCGTGTCGCACACCGAGTAGGGGTCGGCCGGCAGCGTAACCACCGGATCAAGATCCACGCGATGAAACACGATGCCCGTATCCGGTGCCGCCGGACGCAGCGTCATCGTGACCTTGCGCCCGCCGTGCAGGCCGACGCCGGTGGCGGTGACAATGGATTTGAGCGTGCGCTGTCGGATCATGGAGGATTCCTCGGGAAGGCCCTGATTCTACCTTTGGCGCTCGGACACGTCACGCAAGTGCAATGTTCCGAAAGGAAAAAGCGCACGTCGCGCAGACCGGAGGCAGGGGTCTGCACAACGTGCGCCTTCATGCGGCGCGAACGCTTCAGTCGGCCTGACGGCGCAGGAAGGCCGGGATGTCGTAGGTACCCATGCCGTTGGTGCTCATGGCTTCGACCGTGGTGCGACGGTTGGTGCGCATCACCGCCGGCACGTCGGACTCCTGCGCGTAACCGCCATCACCGTAGGTGCCGGTGCCGCGCACCACTTCCATCACCGGCTGGCGTGCCACACCCTGCGAGCCGAGGCCGGTGGCCACCACGGTGACGCGCACGCGGTCTTCCATCGCATCGTCGAACACCGTGCCGTACTTGACGAAGGCTTCCGGCGCGGCAAAGGCCTGCACGGTCTTCACCGCGTCGCGCACCTCGGCCATCTTCAGCGAACCACGCGCAGCCGTGATGTTGATCAGCACGCAGCGCGCACCGGACAGCTCGGTGCCTTCGAGCAGCGGGCTGACGGCAGCCTGCTCGGCCGCGATGCGGGCACGGTCCAGACCGGAGGACTCGGCCGAACCCATCATGGCGCGGCCCATCTCGCCCATGGCGGTACGCACGTCCTGGAAATCGACGTTGACCAGGCCCGGCACGTTGATGATCTCGGCAATGCCGCCGACGGCGTTCTTCAGCACGTTGTCGGCCGAACGGAAGCAGTCCTCGAAGCCGGCGTCGTCACCGAAGACGTCGAGCAGCTTGTCGTTGAGCACGACGATCAGCGAATCGACGTGACGCGACAGCTCATCGACCCCGCTCTCCGCCACACGCAGGCGGTTCTCGAAGTCGAAGGGCTTGGTCACCACGCCGACGCAGAGGATGCCCATCTCCTTGGCGATCTCTGCCACTACCGGTGCAGCGCCGGTGCCGGTACCGCCACCCATGCCGCCGGTGATGAAGCACATGTGGGCGCCTTCGAGTGCCGCCGCAATGGCGTCGCGCGATTCCTGCGCGGCCACCCGACCAGCCTCCGGCTTGGAGCCGGCGCCGAGGCCGGTCACGCCGAGTTGCACCTTGTGCGGAGCGAGGCAACGCTTGAGCGCCTGTGCGTCGGTGTTCGCCGCAACGAACTCCACGCCCTGCACGCCCTCGCGGATCATGTGATCCACCGCGTTTCCGCCCGCGCCGCCGACACCGATGACCTTGATCACGGTATTGGCCTGCTCCTTCTCAACGATTTCGAACGTCATTACCAGCCTCCTTTTACCTACCCACCGATGACGAAACCCGCCATTTAGTAAGCATGCTGCAGTCTATAACTAAATAGCCTGTTTTTACAGGCGATTTTCCAAAAAAGTGCGCGCTTTCCGGGTGCTGCTCAGAAATTGCGCTCCAACCATGATTTGACCCGCCCGAACCACTGCCGCAGATTGCGTGCCTCGCGTCCAAGCATGCCCTTGCGACGCTGTGTCATGCCCTCCGTCACCAGCCCCATCGCCGTCGCGTAATGCGGCTTGCACACCACGTCGGCGAGCGGTCCGTCGTACTGCGGCGCACCCACGCGCGCCGGCAGGTTGAAGACTTCCTCAGCCAGTTCGACCATGCCCGGCATCACCGCCGCGCCGCCGGTCAGCACCACCCCGGAGGACAGCAGTTCCTCGTAGCCACTGCGGCGCAACTCGGCCTGCACCAGCTCGAACAGTTCGGATACGCGCGGCTCGATGACGTCGGCCAGACGCTGACGCGACAGCGGGCGCGGCGAGCGGTCGCCGACGCCCGGCACTTCGATCATCTGTTCCGGGTCAGCCATGGCGTGCATGGCGATGCCGTACTGCCGCTTCAGGTCCTCGGCTTCCGAGGTCGGCGTGCGCAGGGCCATGGCAATGTCGTTGGTGATCTGGTCGCCGGCCACCGGCAGCACGGCGGTGTGGCGGATGGCGCCCTGCGTGAACACCGCGATGTCGGTGGTGCCGCCGCCGATGTCGATCAGGCATACACCCAGCTCCTTCTCGTCCTCGGTCAGTACTGCGTAGCTCGACGCCAGCGGCTGCAGGATCAGCCCGACCACTTCCAGCCCGCAGCGACGCACGCACTTGATGACGTTCTGCGCCGCCGACACGGCGCCGGTGGCGATATGCACCTTCACCTCCAGACGCACGCCGCTCATGCCCACCGGCACGCGCACGCCGCCCTGGCCGTCAATGATGAATTCCTGCGTGAGGATGTCGAGCACCTGCTGCTCGGCCGGAATCGGCATGGCACGCGCCACCTCGATGACGCGCTCGACATCCATCGCCGTGACTTCCTTGTCCTTGATCGCCACGGTGCCGCTGGAGTTGAAGCTCTTGATGTGGCTGCCGGCGATGCCGGTGAATACGTCGTGCACCTTGCACTCGGCCATCAACTCCACTTCCTGCACCACGCGCGAGATGGCATCCACCGTGGCTTCGATGTTCACCACCACGCCGCGCTTGAGGCCGCTCATCGGCTGCGTGCCGATACCGATGACCTCGAACTGGCCATCCGGCAGCGCCTCGGCCACCAGGCAGGTGACCTTCGAGGTGCCGATATCGAGCCCGACCACCAGATCCTTGTATTCCTTGCTCATCGCGCCTGTTTCCCGTCCTGCGGCCGAGCCGCCGGTGTCAATGCAAATCCCCGCTGGTAGCGCACATCCGCCACCGCAATCTCGATTCCGACCTGCTCCCGCGCTGCGGGCCAACTGGCCACGAAGCCGGCCAGGCGCTCGGCCACCGGTGCGCGCTCGCGATCACGTCCGAGCAGCACGACCATGCCGTTGTCCAGTTCGATCTCCCAGGCCTCGCGCGCCGACAGCCACAGCCGCGTCATGCGCACGCCCAGCGGTTCGAGCAGCCTGGCGAACTCGCCGTAGCGCGCATGCAGATAGGCGGCTGCACCCTGCGGACCGGCGTAGGACGGCAGACGGGCGTTGCTGGCTGCCACGAAGACCTCGCCCTGACGGTTGATGAGATGCACTTCGTCGCTGCCCAGCGGATTCCAGTAGGCCACCGGCTGGTGCTCCTCCAGACGTAGTTCGAGCTTGTCGGGCCAGCGCCGGCGCACCTCGGCGCGGCGCACCCACGGCAGCTTCTCGAAGTCCTGGCGCACTTCGGCGAGATTCACGGTGAAGAAGTTGCCGCGGATTGCCGAGCGCGCGGCGTACTCGATCTGCGCCGCCGTCACCTGCCCCGGCTGCGTCACCACCACGACCTCGCGCAGCGGAAAGAACGGACGGCTCAGGAACCACGCCACCAGCGCCCAGCCGAAAGCCGCCGCCGCGAACAGCAGCAGCAGGTCCGACAGCAGGTTGAGCGCGCCCGGGCGATGCCACAGGCCGCCCTCGCGCTGCGCGCCACCGCGCTTCGACACGGATCCGGTGCCGGCTTCAGCCAAGGCGGGCGCCCTCCAGGATGTGCAGGCACAGTTGATCGAACCCGATGCCTTCGGCCCGCGCCGACATCGGCACCAGCGAGTGCCCGGTCATGCCGGGCGAAGTATTCATCTCCAGCAGCCAGGGGCGGCCGGCGCGGTCCAGCATCACGTCGACGCGGCCCCAGCCACGGCAGCCCAGCACGGCCGCGCTGCGCAGCGCGAGTGCGCGCAACTCGCGCTCCAGTTCGTCGGCGAGACCGGCCGGGCACAGGTAGCGCGTGTCGTCGCTGAAATACTTGTTCTGGTAGTCGTAATTGCCGCCCGGCGCCTCGATACGGATCACCGGCAGGGCGCGCTCGCCGAGGAAGGGGACGGTCAGCTCGGCTCCGTCGATGAACTCCTCCGCCAGCACCAGACTGTCGTATCGCGCGGCCAGCTCCCAGGCAGCGCGCAGGTCTTCGGCGCGCATGACCTTGGTGGCGCCCATGCTGGAGCCTTCATGCGCCGGCTTGACGAAGATCGGCAGGCCAAGCTCGCGCGCCACCGCGTCGAAGTCGGTGTGCGCTTCCAGCAAGGCATAGCGCGGCGTCGGCAGGCCGCAGGCCGCCCACACCATCTTGGTCCGCCACTTGTCCATGGACAGTGCCGAGGCCATCACGCCACTGCCGGAGTAGGGAATGCGCAGCGTCTCGAGTGCGCCCTGCAGGGTGCCGTCCTCTCCACCGCGACCGTGCAGGGCGATGAAGGCGCGTTCGAAGCCCTGTTCGCGCAGCGACCACACGTCCTGCTCGGCCGGATCGAAGGCGTGGGCATCCACGCCGCAGCGCTGCAGCGCCTCCAGCACGGCCTTGCCCGACATCAGCGAGACCTCGCGCTCCGCCGAACTGCCACCGAACAACACCGCGACCTTGCCGAACGCCTGACTCACGACTTCACTCCATTCGATTCAGCGAGCTTGCCCGGCACCGCGCCGACCGAACCCGCACCCATGGTGATCACCACATCGCCGTCCTGCGCCGCGCCCAGAATGGCGTCGGGCATGTCTTCGATGGACTCGACAAACACCGGCTCGACCTTGCCGGCCACGCGCAGCGCGCGCGCCAGACTGCGGCCGTCGGCCGCCACGATGGGCGGTTCGCCGGCGGCATAGACCTCGGCCAGCAGCAGCCCGTCGACCGCCGACAGGACCTTCACGAAGTCCTCGAAGCAGTCGCGCGTGCGGGTATAGCGGTGCGGCTGGAAGGCCAGCACCAAGCGGCGATCCGGGTAGGCGCCACGCGCGGCGGCGATGGTCGCGGCCATTTCCACCGGGTGATGACCGTAGTCGTCGATCAGCGTGAAGCTGCCGCCGGCCGGCAGCGCGATCTCGCCGTAATCCTGGAAGCGGCGGCCGACACCCCGGAACTCGGACAGTGCCTTGACGATGGCCTCGTCCGGCACCTGCACCTCGGTGGCCACGGCAATCGCGGCCAGCGCGTTGAGCACGTTGTGACGGCCCGGCAGGTTCAGTTCGATGGCCAGACGCGTGGTCGTGCCATTCACGCGCACCACGTCGAAGAGCATGCGACGCCCCTCGGCGCGCACGTTCTCGGCGCGGATGTTGGCTGTCTCGGAGAAGCCGAAACGCATGATCTGCTTGGAGACCAGCGGCGCGATCTCGCGCACGTTGGGATCGTCCTCGCACAACACCGCCACGCCGTAGAAGGGCAGGCGCTGCAGGAAATCCACGAAGGCCTGCTTGAGCCGCGCAAAGTCGTGGCCGTAGGTCTCCATGTGGTCGGCGTCGATATTGGTGACGACCGAAATCACCGGGTTGAGCAGCAGGAAGGAGGCGTCCGATTCATCGGCCTCGGCCACCAGGAAGTCACCCTTGCCCAGCCGCGCGTTGGCACCGGCCGCGGTCAGTCGCCCGCCGATGACGAAGGTGGGGTCCATCGCGCCCTCGGCCAGGATGCTCGCCACCAGCGAGGTGGTGGTGGTCTTGCCGTGCGTACCGGCAATCGCGATGCCCTGCTTCAGCCGCATCAGTTCGGCCAGCATCTGCGCGCGCGGCACCACCGGGATGTCGCGCGTGCGCGCCGCGATCACCTCGGGGTTGTCGCCGGCGACGGCGGTGGAAATCACCACTGCATCGGCCCCGTCGATGTTGGCCGCGTCATGCCCGATCAGCACCGACACGCCCAGCGTGCGCAAGCGGCGCGTGGTGGCGCTGTCATGCAGGTCCGAGCCGGTCACGCCGAAGCCGAGGTTGGCCAGTACCTCGGCAATGCCGCTCATGCCGGCGCCGCCGACGCCGACGAAGTGAATGCGTTTGACCTTGTGCTTCATGCTTTCCGTCCTTTGGCGAGGTCCTCGCAGACATCGGCTACCACCTCGGCCGCGTCGGCCCGCGCCAGTTCGCGCGCGCGCTGCGCCATGTCGGCCAGGCGCCCTCGCTCCAGCCCGGTGAGGATGCCGGCCAGGCTGATGGGCTCCAGCTCGGTCTGCGGCAACAGCATCGCCGCGCCGCGGTCGGCGAGGAAACGCGCATTGCCGGTCTGGTGGTCGTCCACCGCGTGCGGGAACGGCACCAGCAGGCTGGCCGCGCCGGCTGCCGCCAGTTCGGCCACGGTGGTCGCGCCGGCACGGCAGATCACCAGGTCGGCAGCGGCGTAGCGCTCGTGCATGTTGTCGATGAAATCCACCAGTTCGCCCTCGACCCCGGCGCTCGCGTAGGACTGCTGCAGGGCCTCGAACTGCGTGCGACCGGCCTGATGCGTGACCACCGGGCGCTCCTCCGCCGGGATGCGCGCAAGGGCCTGCGGCACGATGGAATTGAGTGCCGTCGCCCCCAGGCTGCCGCCCACCACCAGCACGCGCAGACGCCCTTCGCGCCCGGTCAGGCGGCTCTGTGGCGCTTCGACGGCGGCGATCTCGGCGCGTACCGGGTTACCCACCCAGGCGCCCTTCTTCAAGACGTTCGGGAAGCCCGTCAGCACGCGGTCGGCAACGCCGGCCAGCACCTTGTTGGCCAGCCCGGCCACCGAGTTCTGCTCGTGCAGCACCAGCGGTCGGCCGATCAGCGCAGCCATCATGCCGGCCGGGAAACTGATGTAGCCGCCCATGCCGAGCACCACGTCGGGCTTCACCCGGCGCAGCACACCCAGTGCCTGCCAGAAGCCCGACAGCAGGTTCAGCGGCAACAGCAGCTTGCGCATCAGTCCCTTGCCGCGCAGCGCGCCGAAACGGATCCACTCGGTGTCGTAGCCGCGCTCGGGCACGATGCGCGCTTCCATGCCGTCGGGGTTGCCCAGCCACACGATGCGCCAGCCGCGCGCGCGCAGCACTTCGGCCACCGCAATGCCGGGGTAGATGTGTCCACCGGTACCGCCGGCCATGATCAGGATGGTCTTCACGGACTCACCCCCTTGCGCATCTGACGGTTCTCCCAGTCCACGCGCAGCAGGATGGCGATGAACAGGCAACCTCCGACGATGGCCGAGCCGCCGAAGCTCATCAGCGGCAGGGTCAGCCCCTTGGTCGGGAGCAGCCCCATGTTCACGCCCATGTTGATGAAGGACTGCACGCCCAGCCACAGGCCGATGCCCATGGCCACCAGCCCGGCAAAGTAGCGCTCAAGGTTGATCGCCTCGCGCCCGATTGCAAACGCCCGCTGGATCAGGATGGCAAACAACGTCACCACCACCAGCACGCCGAAGAAGCCCAGCTCCTCGGCGATCACCGCCATCAGGAAATCGGTATGCGCCTCGGGCAGGTAGAACAGCTTTTCTACGCTGCCGCCCAGCCCGACGCCGAACCACTCACCGCGGCCTAAGGCGATCAGCGCGTGCGAAAGCTGATAGCCCCGGCCGAACGGGTCTTCCCACGGGTCCATGAAGCCGAACACGCGGTCGCGCCGGTACGGCGACATCCAGATCAGCACGATGAAGCCGATCACCGCCACCACCAGCAGCAGCGCGAAGAAACGCACGTTCATGCCGCCCAGGAACAGCACGCCGAAAGCCACCACGCAGATCACCACGAAGGCGCCGAAGTCCGGCTCCAGCAGTAGCAGGCTGCCGACCAGCAGGATCACCGCCGCCATCGGCAGGAAGCCCTGTCGCACCGTGCCCATCACCGGCAGCTTGCGCACCGTGTAGTCGGCGGCATACAGCGCCACGAAGACCTTCATCAATTCGGACGGCTGCAGGTTGATCGGACCCAGGCCGATCCAGCGCTGCGCGCCGTTGACCGACTTGCCGATGCCCGGCAACAGCACCAGCACCAGCAGCACGACACCGCCAAAGAACAGCCACGGCGCGAGTTGCTGCCAGCGGCGCAGCGGGATGCGGAAGGCAATGGCCGCTGCCGTGATGCCAACAAACAGGAAGATGGCGTGGCGCTGCAGGAAGAAATGCGCGCGGTTGCCGGTGAAGCTGCTGCCTTCAGCCACTGCGATGGAGGCCGAATACACCATGATCAGCCCGATCAGGATGAGTGCCGCAGCCGGCCACACCACCAGCGGATCGAACTCGCCGACGTGGCGCTCCCCCGGCGTCACGCGGCGCACCGCGTGCATGGCCGGAATGCGGCCGGCGTCATCGCGCCCGGCAGAGAATTTCCCCGAGAACAGGCTGCCGATGCTCATGCAACCTCCACTTCGGGCAAGCTGCGCACCGCCGCAACGAATACCTCGGCGCGATGCACGTAGTTGCGGAACATGTCCAGACTGGCGCAGGCCGGCGACAGCAACACGGCGTCACCCGGCCGGGCCAGCGCGTCGGCGCGCAGCACGGCGGACTGCAGCGAATCCGCGCGCTCACAGCCTGCGCCGACTGCCTGCAGCGCGGCCTCGATGCGCGGCGCATCGCGCCCGATCAGCACCACGGCGCGCGCGTGACGTGCCACCACCTCGGCCAGCGGGCCGAAATCCTGCCCCTTGCCGTCCCCACCGGCGATCAGCACCACCGGGCAGCCCAGACCTTCCAGCGCAGCCACGGTGGACCCCACGTTGGTGCCCTTGGAGTCGTCGTAGAACACGACGCCGTCGCGTCGTCGCGCCACCGGCTCGACCCGGTGCGGCAGACCGCGGAAGCTCTGCAGCGCCCCGATCATGGGTGCCATTTCAGCCCCTGCCGCCTGCCCCAGCGCCAGGGCCGCCATGGCGTTCATGGCGTTGTGGCGCCCCGCAATCGGCATTGCCGACAAGGGCAACAGCGCCTGCTCGCCGCAGCTCAGCCAGACCCCGTCGGCGCGCTCGGACAGGCCGAAATCGCCGGCCACGGGCGGCTCGCTGCCGAAGCCCACCACCGTGCGCCCCTCACGCTGCATCGCGGCGCAGCGCGCATCGTCGCGGTTGACCACCTGTACGCCGGCGCCGTCGTAGATGCGCGCCTTGATGGCCGCATAAGCCTCGATGCTGCCGTGACGGTCGAGGTGATCGTCGGTGACGTTGAGCACCACCGCCGCATCGGCATTGAGGCCTTCGGTGGTTTCGAGTTGGAAGCTCGACAGTTCCAGCACCCAGCAGGCGGGCAAGGCCGCGCCGGTTTCGATGCGATCGAGCAGCACGGCCAGCGCCGCCGGACTGATGTTGCCGGCCGCCACCGCGTCGATGCCGACGCCGCGCAGCAG
>JAJLLM010000121.1:0-5059 GCA_033837965.1 Pseudazoarcus pumilus | reverse complement strand
GGAAGCCCGAAGGGCCGAGAATGCGGGGCACGTTTCTTTGCTTCCTTTCTTGTCGTGCAACAAGAAAGGAAGTCGCCCGCCGGGGCGAGTCCCGGCCGGTCGAGGCCCGACATACCGACTCCCGCCAAACAACCACAGCAGGGGCAGCAAAGATTACGGCAGCAACACACTCGCCCCCGTCGTGCGCCGCCCCTCCAGCGCCCGATGCGCCTCGGCCGCATCACGCAGCGCAAAGCGCTGGTTGACGTCGATACGCACCTTGCCGGTCAGCACGGCATCGAACAGATCGGCCGCCATCTCGTCGAGTTCGGCGCGGGTGGCGATGTACTGGGCAAGGATGGGGCGGGTCAGGAACAGGCCGCCCTTCTGCGCAAGCAGCAGCGGATCGAACGGCGCCACCGCGCCTGAGGCATTGCCGAACAGCGCGACCAGACCCAGACGCTGCACGCAATCGAGTGTGCGCAGGAAGGTGTCCTTGCCGACCGAATCGTAGGCCACGCGCACACCGCGGCCGCTGGTGATTTCCTTGACGCGGGCGACGAAGTCCTCGCGTGAATAGACGATGGTGTGGTCGCACCCCAGCGCCTTCACGCGCTCGGCCTTTTCGTCGGAGCCTACGGTGCCGATGACGGTGGCACCCAGCGCCTTGCCCCACTGCACCAGGATCGAACCCAAGCCGCCGGCCGCTGCGTGCACCAGAATGGTTTCGCCGGGCTGCACGCGATGGGTGCGACGCAACAAATACTGTGCAGTGAGGCCTTGCAGCATCATTGCCGCGCCCTGCTCGGAGGAGATCGCATCGGGCAGTTTCACCGCACGATCTGCCGGCAGATTGCGTACCTCCGCGTAGGCCCCGAGCGGGCCGTGGGCGTAGGCCACGCGGTCGCCGACGGCAAAGCCCGTGACGCCTTCACCGACGGCCTCGACTACGCCGGCGCCTTCCAGGCCGATGCCCGAGGGCAGGCCGCCGGCGACCGGATACAGGCCGCTGCGGTGGTAGGTATCGATGTAGTTCAGGCCGACGGCCTGCTGACGCAGACGTACTTCACCGGCGGCGGGGGCGGGCACCTCGACCTCTTCCCAACGCAGGACTTCGGGACCGCCGGTCTGATGGAAACGGATGGCGTGCGGCATGGGGCTCTCCTGATGGCTGGCTGCGGTTGAATGCCGGCAACGCTAGAACGTGCTCCCTGCCCTGCCAATGCGGAATGTCCGCAAGGTCAATGCAAGGCAGCACGCTTGCTGATATGCTGCAGTGCAATATCCTTCGCACAGGCAGGCTGTCATGCGCAGAGTCGTGTTCAACCAGAAAGGCGGTGTCGGCAAATCGACGATTGCCTGCAACCTGGCCGCCATTGCCGCGCATCGCGGCCGCCGCACCCTGCTCATCGACCTGGATGCGCAGGGCAATTCCACGCACTACCTGCTGGGCGGCGGCAACTCCCGCGCACAGGGCTCGGTGGCGGACTTCTTCGAGCAGACCCTGAGCTTTCAGCTTGAAGCGCGCCCGACCGCATCCTTCGTGCTGCCGACGCCCTTCCCCCGGCTGTCGGTGATGCCCTCACACCCGGCGCTGGAAGACCTGCACGGCAAGCTGGAATCACGCTACAAGATCTTCAAGCTGCGTGAGGCGCTGGAAGAACTCTCCGGA
Source organism: Pseudazoarcus pumilus (assembly GCA_033837965.1). Classification (GTDB taxonomy): domain Bacteria; phylum Pseudomonadota; class Gammaproteobacteria; order Burkholderiales; family Rhodocyclaceae; genus Pseudazoarcus; species Pseudazoarcus pumilus_A. The sequence continues at coordinate 3,408 of JAJLLM010000121.1, read as the reverse complement.
GACTTTGACGAAATCTGGATCGACACGCCGCCCGCGCTGAATTTCTACACGCGTTCGGCACTGATCGCCGCTGATGGCTGCCTGATCCCGTTTGATTGCGACGAGTTCTCGCGCCGCGCGCTGTATGCGCTGCTCGACAACGTGGCCGAGATCCGCGCCGATCACAACCCCGCCTTGCGGGTGGAAGGCATCGTGGTGAACCAGTTCCAGGCGCGCGCCGCACTGCCGCGCAAGCTGGTGTCCGAACTGCTGGGCGAGAAGCTGCCGCTGCTGCAGCCCTATCTGTCGGCTTCGGTGAAGATTCGCGAGTCACACGAGCAATCCCGCCCGATGATCCACCTCGACCCGCGCCACAAGCTCAGCGCCGAATTCGAGGCGCTGTACGCCACCCTCGCCGCCGGACTCAGCGCACCCGCCACTTGACGCGGTTGCGCCCGGCGAACTTGGCCGCATAGAGCGCCGCATCGGCGCGCGCCATGGGCATGTCGACGTTGTCGTCATCCGCATGCAACAGCGTGACGCCGAAACTCGCCGAGAAGTGCAGGGCTTCGCCGTCGGTCGGCACGGTGGCCTCGGTGACGGCGGCGCGCAGGCGCTCCGCCAGATTGAGCGCCGCATCGAGGTCGGTCTCCGGCAGCAGCACCCCGAATTCCTCGCCACCCAGGCGCCCCACCAGATCGGTGGCCCGCACCGCTTCGCCCAGCGCCAGCGCCATGCGCCGCAGCACCGCGTCGCCGGTGGCATGCCCCCAGGTGTCGTTGATGCGCTTGAAGTGGTCGATGTCGAGCATGATGAAAGCCGACGGCGTGGCGTAGCGGCGCACGCGGTCCAGTTCCTGCTCGGCGCGTTCGAGGAAGTGACGCCGGTTGGCCAGGCCGGTCAGCACGTCGGTGGTGGCCAGCCGCCGCAGCTCGGCCTCGGCGTGTTTCTGCTCGGTGACGTCGACCGACAGGCCGACGATCATTTCCACCCGGCCGGCATCATCAAATACCGGCGCCAGCGAGGTCATCCAGATACGCGTACCGGCCGGCAGCGTGAGTTCTTCCTCATAGCGGATGGTCTTGCGCTCGGCCACGCAGCGCCGGTAGTTGGCCGCCACGCTCTCCGCCATGTGGGGCGGCAGGATGTCGTGCGGACGGGCGCCGCGCAGGCGCTCGGCGGTGAGGCCGGTGGTCTCCTCGTGACGCGGGTTGTTGCCGACGTAGAGGAAGTCGTCGCCCTCGACCCGCACCAGAAAGATCGCCTCCTGCACGTTGTCGTGCACGCTGCGGTAGAGCCGCTCACTGGCGGTCAGCGCGCGCTCCATGTCGTGGCGCTTGCTGATGTCGCGCTGGAAGGACACGAAATGCGTGATCTCTCCATCACGTCCGGTGACCGGCACGACGGCGTGCGCATCCCAGTACAGCGACCCGTCCTTGCGCCGGTTCTGCAGATCACCGCGCCACTCGCGCCCGGCCAGCAGCGTCTGCCACATCTCGGCATACACCTCCGGGGCGGTGTTGCCAGACTGCAGGATGCGGGCATTGCGCCCCACCACTTCCGCCGGGGTATAGCCGGTCACCTCGCAGAAGCGCGGGTTGACCTCGACGATCACGCCTTCGCGGTCGGTCACCAGCACCGAGTCCGGCGACACGGCAAACAGCGCGGTGCGGAAACGCTGCTCGGCCGCCAGCGCATCCTCGGTGGCGGCCACGCGGCGCAGGATCAGCCAGGTAAACAGCAGCGCCACGGCGTAGGCCAGCAACAGGCCCACCACCATGCGCTGACGCTGTCCGCGGTACTGCTCGACGAGTTCCGTACGGTCGAAGAAGACGAACACGCTGCTGCCGAATGCGCCGCGACCGCTCGATTCCAGCGATTCGCCCAGCCCCGACAGGAGCACGCGCGCCACGCCATACCAGCGGCCATCGACCGATACCAGGCTGTAACGGTCCGGCTGCAGCGCGGCGGGATCGGCCTGCGCGTCGAACAACGCATTGGCGTGCTCGCCACCGAGTGCGTCGGCATAGCAGTCACAGGCCGCGCTCTCGCGCAGCACGGCGCGGATGTCATCGGGCGTCATCACACCTTCGACGAAGCGGCGGTCCAGCGCCAGCACGTAGGCGGCGTTGAAGCGGGCCGCCGCGCCCGCCAGCAGGTCCTGCATCGATACACCGACCTCGACGCTGCCGATGGTCACCAGCTCACCCTGTCGCAGGTTGTCGACCCGCAGCGGATAGACGCCGCGTATGCCGGCGTAGGTGCGGCCGACCTCGAAGCCGGAAATGGGAATGTCGAACTCATGCGCCGCCGCGACCATGGGGCGATTGCGCTCCACCACATCGCCGTACAGGCGCGGGTCACCGACACGCAGGAAATTCACTCCGCCGGGCAGCAGATGGAAACTCACCTGGCGCGTCGAGAACTCGTTGGACCAGATGCTGGAACGCCGCAGCCGCAGGTTCTCGGCCAGCGTTTCACGCAGCGCCGCAGTGCGCGCCCCACCCACCGGGCCGCCCTCTTCCAGACGCGCCTGATAGGCCTCGCGCATCAATTGACGCACGGTGGGCTCGGAGGCGATGAGCGCGCCCAGATGCACCATCTCGTTGGCGGAGACCTCCAGCGTGGTGCGCAAACCCACGCTCAGGCCCTGCGCGGATTCGGTCATCTCACGATCGAAGACGATGCGCTCGCGATACGACTCGACCACCCCCACCGCCACGAACACCGCCGCCAGCAGCAAGGCAAGCGCAGCCAGCCGGGCGCGCAGGCTGCGTCCGGCAAACCAGGTCCAACGTTGCGGTCGATCCGTCATCCTGACCCTGTCTGTCCGCCGGACATGCCGAGCCACGCCTTGTCGCGTGTCAGCACACCTCCAGTTTGGCCACCGAAAGCAACAGCCACTTCAGGCCCGCGGCACCGAAATTCACCTGCACGCGCGCATCCGAACCGGAACCTTCGGCAGCCACGATGACCCCCTGCCCGAACTTCGCATGCTCCACCACCTGACCCACGCGCAAACCACCCTCCTCACTGCGCCGCGGCGGCACGGGGGCCTGCAGCGGTGTGGACGACGGGCGGAAATAAGTGTTCCCCGGCATCTGCGGAACGCGTTTGGGCGTGAGCCACTTCACCAGAGTCTCGGGGATTTCCTCCAGGAAGCGCGATTTCAGGTTGTAACGCGACTGCCCGTGCAGCATACGGCTCTGCGCGAAGGACAGATACAGCCGCTGCCGCGCCCGCGTGACCGCCACGTACATCAGGCGGCGCTCCTCTTCCAGCCCGTCGGCTTCGAGGATGCTGTTCTCGTGCGGGAACAGGCCTTCCTCCAGCCCGGTGACGAAGACCACGTCGAATTCCAGCCCCTTGGCCGAATGCACGGTCATCAATTGCACCGCATCGGCGCCGGCTTCGGCCTGGTGGTCGCCC
>JAJLLM010000120.1:0-5051 GCA_033837965.1 Pseudazoarcus pumilus | reverse complement strand
CGCCTGGCTGGACTTGTCGCCGCCGACCAGCAGCACGATCATCAACGCACCGCGCCGGGTGAAGTACAGCCGGTAACCGGGGCCGGTGTCGATCCGCATTTCCGAAACGCCGTCGCCCACGCTTTTCACGTCGCCGAGATGGCCCGCGCTGGCCATCCGGAGCCGAGCGACGATCCGGGCCTTGGCGCGCATGTCCCGCAGGCGTGTCAGCCACCGAACAAAGGATTCGGTCTGCTTGATCAGGTACACGGCTTTGATCGTATCCTCTTGGATACGTTCAGGCAATCAGCGGGTCATCCGCGCGTTCTGACATGATCAGTCTGCCATCACGCAGCGTTCCGTAGCCCACGCCCGCAGGTTCGCCACCTTCTCCGCCATGATCACCGACAGCGGCCGCGTGCGTGCCAGTTCGGCCATCAGCATGGCCATGTCCGGCTGGCGGTTGTCGGGCAGGGCTTCGTAGAGCATAGACACCACGGCTTGCTCGATTTCTGCGCCTGACAGGCCTGGTGAGCCCTCGGCCAGCGCGCGCAGGTCGAAGTCCTCCAGCGGCAGGCGGTGGCGGTTGAGGTGGATGCGGAAGATGGTCTCGCGTGCCGGCGCATCCGGCAGGTCGACGAAGAACAGCTCGTCGAAACGGCCCTTGCGCACCAGCTCCGGCGGCAGCGCATGCACCTCGTTGGCGGTGGCGACGATGAAGATGCGCGAAGTGCGCTCGGCCATCCAAGTCAGCAGGGTGCCGAGCACGCGGCGCGACACGCCGCCGTCGCCGCCCGAGGCATCGGCCGACAGGCCTTTCTCGATTTCGTCGATCCACAGCACGATGGGCTGCATGCCTTCGGCCGCAGCCAGCGCGTCACGCAGCTTGCGCTCGGTCTCGCCGTGGAACTTGTCGTACAGCGAGCCGATGTCCAGCCGCACCAGCGGCACGCCCCATTCGGCCGCGGTCACCTTGGCCGCCAGACTCTTGCCGGTGCCCTGTACGCCGGTGATCAGCACGCCCTTCGGATGCGGCAGGCCGGGGCGCGAGACTTCGCCCAGAAAGATCGGCTTGCGCTGGTTGATCCAGCGCCGCAGCCGCAGCAGGCCACCGATGGAGGCCGGGTTCTCGGGTGCGGTTTCGAGCGTCAGGCCCGGCGTGGTCTGCTGCTTGTACTTCGCCGCACGCAGCAGGTCGTCGTGCGTCAGCGCGCCGTCGTTGCGTACCGATTGGCGCATCAGCAGGCGCACATCCTCTTCGCACAGGCCCGAGGCGTAGCGCACCAGCGCGTCTTCCACGGCCGGCGTGCGGCGTACCTTTTCGCCCTCGCGCTCGAACATGGCGATTTCCTCGCCGAGGATCTCGCGAATGCGGGGCTCTTCCGGCAGGGACAGCGCCACATGTGCCGAATGCCGCGCCAGCTTAGGCGGCAGTTCCACCTGCGGCCCCACCAGCACCAGCGTGCGCTGATCCACCGGATGATCCAGCGCAATCTCGCGCAGCCGCCGCAGCACCACCGGGTCTTCCAGATGACGCTGCACGTCGAGCAACACATACAGCCCGCGCTGACCACGCTCGTCGATGAACTTCAGCGCCGAGGCCAGTTGCTGCGTGTCCGGCACCACGCGCTCGCCACCCGGGCCGCGCTCGGTGGTGTCGCGCCAGTCATCCTGCAGCGCAAGATCGGGCCGGTTCAGCCCGCGACCCATCGGCGCCGCGCCGTAGGCGAAGCCAGGCTGCGTCAGCCCGCCCGCCGCCGACCAGCGATACAGCGGCAGGTTCTGATCGCGCGCCAGTTCCTCCAGCAGCCGCATCGCGCGGGTTTCCTCCATCGTCTCGATCTCGATGATCGGCGTGACGGAGCGGATCAGGGCCTTGAGGTCGCGGAGGTCGTTCATGGCAGCGGCATCGTGAATGGAATGCAGCTATGGTATCGACAACTGGAGTGGCTGGGCTGAGGGCGTTTTTGCCAAGCCTTCATCAACTAGCGTTCGCGGAGGAGTTTGATGTACGAGAATCTTTTCTATGGCGCTTTAGGTGCTGCGGCTGGAGCCGTGCTGAAGACGGCTCTAGACGTTTTCGTTCAGGGCAGAAGAGTTGCCGCCTTAAAGCAGGCATTGTTGGAAGAGTTGCTGGATTTGAAAGAGCGTCTTCGACTGGTGATTTACTCGTACAAGCGCTCTTTGCAAATTTACGCTTTGAACGGGGTGTCAAACGACTTGCCGTTGAAGCTGACGAATCCCGTGTACAAGAGGTACTACCCAGAGGTCGCCTTAAAGTTCGGTGCCTCTCAGAGACAGTCCTTTTCGATTATTGACTCATGCGTTGACGGCGTTAACGCCGGGATTGATCGCGTTGAAGCCGTTCTAGCTGGGATTGTTGAGAGTCGATCCGAGCAAGATGTTGAGAAGTGGGGAGATATCCTGAAGGCACAGTATAAGAATGCTGCGCTTGCTTACTGGCATGTGGACTTTCATCTTTTAAATCAGGAGATTCCATTTCTTGGAGAGGCAGGTTCTGAAGCGCACAATTCTTATCTCCTCATGATTAAAGATGTTGAAAGTGATATCGAAAAGCTAGTCCAAGGTGCGCGCGAGAATCTATCGCGGGAGATGTTTAAATAGGCGTGTAGAGCGTCGACATAAGGAGCGGGGGCGGTTGGTTGTCTGCGACTCGACGACGTTGCGGTTTTGTTGTTGATGTCCTGCAATTGGTTTTGAGTCCACTCTCGTTGGCCCGCGTCACGCGGTTTAGCGCAACGCGAGCCACTTAAGATGCCGACCCCGTCGTTTTAGCTTACGACGCCTTCGCCCCGATCTCCGCCGCGATCTCCGCGTTGTGCTCACCCAGCAGCGGCGGATGGCGGCGCACCTGCTGCGGCGTACCAAGCATCTTCACCGGGAAGCCGATGTTCTTGACCTTGCCCTCGATGGGGTGGTCGATCTCCATGCACATGCCGCGGTGCTGGCCGTGTTCGCTGTCGAAGGCTTCGGGGTAGGAGAGGATCGGGCCGGCCGGGATCTTGGCGGCGAGCATGAGTTCGATCCACTCGTCGGCGGTCTTTTTGGCGAATTCCTCTTCCAGCGCTTCGATCAGCAGTTCGCGGTTTTTCAGGCGCTGCGCGATGGTGGCGAACTCGGGCTGGGTGGCGAGTTCGGGCTGGCCGATGAGTTCGCACAGCTGGGTCCACAGCTTCTGGTTGGTGGCACCCATCACGAAGTAGCCGTCCTTGGCCTTCACGGCCTGGTAGGGCGCACTCATCTTGTTGGCGGTGCCTACCGGCTCCGGCATTTCGCCGTTGCCCCAGTAGGCCGACATGTCCCAGATCGAGAAGGCCATCGCGGCGTCAAACAGCGAGGCGTCGATGTGCTGGCCTTCGCCGCTCTTCTGCGCGCCGATGTAGGCCGACAGCAGGCCGTAGGTGGCGAACAGCGCGCAGCCGATGTCGGCCACCGGCACACCGGCCTTCACCGGCTTGCCGCCGGGGTAGCCGGTGACGCTCATCACGCCGGTCATGGCCTGCGCCATCAGGTCGAAACCGGGGCGCATGGCCCACGGGCCGCTCTGGCCGAAGCCCGAGATGCTGACGTAGACGATCTTGGGGTTGATGGCCTTGATGGTCTCGTAGTCGATGCGCAGGCGCTGCACCACGCCGGGACGGTAGTTTTCGACGATCACGTCGGCGGTCTTGGCCAGTTCGTAGAAGAACTCGCGGCCTTCGTCGCTCTTCAGGTCGATGGAGAGCGAGCGCTTGTTCCGGTTCATGTTGAGGAAGCCCATGCTGTCCGGGCCCTTCATCTTGAAGCCCATGGCGCCGCGGGTCTGGTCACCCTCGGGCGGCTCGACCTTGATCACGTCGGCGCCCAGATCGGCCAGCAGCATGCAGGCGAAGGGGCCGGCCATGACCTGGCTGACGTCGAGTACGCGGATGCCTTCGAGGGGGAGATTCTTGGCGGACATGGGGTGTTCCTTTCTTTTGGAGGCGTGAGCTGAAGCCCGCAGTGGCCGCGGGCAGGCAATCGTTCAGGCAGGACTATCGTCGCTCGGGCCGACGGCGGCAACGACGTGTTGCGCATGGCTGGTTTCGCAAATCGCGAAAGCGGCGCCGAGGGATGGCGCTCAGTGCGCGGCGGGACCGATCAGCTCCTGCACCACGTTCTCCAGCGTCTGCGCCTGCGCATGGCCCGCGACGCGCGACAGCACGAAGCGGCGGTGGTGCCAGTCGCCGTCCAGCTCGACGCTGCCGAGCCCGGATTCCGGGCGGAAACTGGCCAGCACGTCCGGCGGCATCAGCCCCACGCCGAGCCCGTTGCGCACCAGCGCGAGCATCGAGTCGAAGCCCGATACCTCGAAGTCGTTGGAGAACGGCTTGCCGCGGCTCAGGTAGGCGCGCTGCACCGCCGTGAGGATGGCCGAGCCGCGGCCGAGGCTCACCACCGGCAGTTCCAGCAGCGCGTCCAGCCCCAGCGGCGCGCCGTCGAAGCGGTAGTGCGCCTTGCTGTACACCAGCACCAGCCGGTCGTTGCGGTAGGGCAGCTTTTCCATGTCGAGGTAGCCGCTGCGGTGTTCGTAGATGCCGATGTCGACCACCTTGTCGCGCAGCATCTGCTGCACGATCTGGCTGTTCTCCTCGATCACGCGCAGCGCCACGCCGGGGAAGCGACGGCGCACGCGCGCCATGTCCTGCGCCAGAAAGGGAATCACCACGGCCTTGGGCGCGCCGATCAGGATGCGGCCGCTCAGGCCTTCATGCAGGGCCTTGGCGTCACCTTCCAGGCGCACGACCAGGTTGTCGATCTGGCGCAGATGTTCGAGCAGGCGGGCGCCGGATTCGGTGATCACCACGCCGTGCGGCAGACGCTGGAACAGCCTGGTGCCGAGCTGTGCTTCGAGGTCCGACACGCGCCGCGAGGCGGCCGCCACCGCCAGATCCAGCCGGTCGGCAGCACGCGAGATGCTGCCGTGCTCGACGATGGCCATGATCAGCCGGACGGTTGCGGTATCGAACTTCACGAAGGCCTCCTGATGCCGGGCGCGCGCCGGCCCGTGGGCGAACGATAGCGCATCGTGC
>JAJLLM010000119.1:0-14304 GCA_033837965.1 Pseudazoarcus pumilus | reverse complement strand
GCGCGACATGGAGGAGGAGCAGGTTAATGTCAGTGCCCCCTATTCCTCGACGTCCTTGCTGCTCATCAAAGATCTTCCCGGCCGCTGGCGCGCCAGTCTGGGCTACTACCATCAACACGCCGTGACCTGGCTCAACGACGGTGGCGAACTCGACAAGCGCGATCGTTTCGACCTCAAGCTGGCGCGTGCCTTCGGCGCTCCCGGCAGCGACAACGAAGTGGCCATCACCTTCCAGAGTCTGGGCGGTTCCTATCCCGAGTTTGACGGCGAGAAGTTCCGCCACGAGCCGCGCGTCTTCGTGAGCCTGCGCGCCACATGGTAGTGCGTCCCGCCACCGCCTTGCTGCAGTGCCTGCGCCGCCTGCGGCGAGGCTTTGCCGTGGTGTGGCTGATGCTGGTCTGCATCGCGCCGGTGCTGGCCCATGAGATCGCCGTGCTCAGTTCGCGCCTGCAGGGGCCCGACCGGGACGTGGCCGATGCGCTGGTGGCATCCGGTACCCGTCATCACCTGTTCTTTGCCGGCAGTGCCGAAGGCGGCGTTGCCCCCGGCGCGTTCAAGGAAAGCAGTCTGGTCATTGCCCTGGGCGTTGCTGCTGCCGAAGCCGCCCTGCAGAAGAGCGAGCGGCCGGTCCTGGTCGGGCTGGTCACCGTCAATGAGTTCGACCGCCTGCGCGCCGCCGCGCCGCGCGCACGCCTGAGTGCGCTGTTCATCGACCAGCCGCCGGAGCGCCATCTCGCCCTACTGCGTGCCGCCCTGCCGGATGCCGATTGCGCCGGCCTGCTGCTCGGTCCCGAGAGTCACGGCGCCCGGGCGCGCTTCGAGAAGCTGCAGTCGCGCCTGTCACCGCAGATCCGCATCGAGTTTGCCGCCAGCGCCCGCGACGTGCTGCCGGCGCTCGAACGCCTGCTCGGTCGTTGCCCGGCGGTACTGACGCTGCCGGACAGCCTGATTGCCAATCCCACCGTGGCGCGGGCACTGCTGCTCACCAGCTATCGCATGCAACGCCCGCTGTTCGCCTACTCGCGCGGCTGGGTGGAGGCGGGCGCGCTGGCCGCGGTGTTCTCCACCCCGGCCACTGCCACCCGTGACCTGCTCGACTGGCTCGACGCCCTGCAGGATCCGTTCTCGCTGCCGCCCCCGCGCATGCCGCGGCATTTCGATCTTGCCGTGAATGCGCGGGTTGCCCGTGCGCTCAATCTCCCCGTGCCCGACGAGGACACCCTGCGTGCGGCCCTGTCCGCCGGGAGGAATCCGTGATGCGACTCACCCTGCGCCAGCGCCTGCTGCTGATCGTGCTGGTCCCGGCCCTGCTTCTCGCGGGCGGGCTGACGGCTTTCCTGCTGCGGCACAGCAACTCCATGGCCGATGCAGCCCTGCGCGAGCGCGCCCAGGCCATCGTCAGCTTCCTCGCGCCGGCGGCGGAGTACGGTGTGATCTCCGGCAACCGCTTCGCGCTCGAAGGGCTGCTTGAGGCCGTGCTGGACCAGCGTGATGTCGCCGCGGCCAGCATTGTCGATGCCGACGGTCTGGTGCTCGCCAGCAGCGGCCGGCGCACGCTGGATGCGGCGGCTGTGGTGGAGGCTGCCGGCGAGCGCGGTGCGCGCGTGGTTGCCCTCAGCGACGGTCGTATGGCCGCCATCGCACCGGTCTCGCTGGCGGCGCCGCGTATCGACGAAACCAGCCTGCCGCTGGAGCCCGCGAGTGCCTATGTGATCGGCTGGGTGCACGTCGAACTCGATACCCGCGCCCTGACCGCACACAAGCGCGCCACGATGAGCAACACGCTGGCCATCACCACCGGCGTGCTGTTGCTCACCCTGTTGCTGGCCCTCGGGCTGGCGAGTGCGGTGACGCGGCCGCTGGTGCGTCTGGCCGACGCGGTGCGTGAGATGTCACGCGGCGGACTCGACGCACGCGTCAACGAGAACGCCCGCATCGCCGAACTGCGTACCCTGCAGCAGGGCTTCAACACCATGGCCGCGGCCATTGCGGACGCGCAGCACACCATGCAGCAGCGCATTGATGAGGCCACCGAACAGCTCGCCCATCAGGCCACGCACGACCTTCTCACCGGACTGCCCAACCGCCGGGCCTTCGAGCAGGGGCTGGAAGATGCAGTGAACGCCTCGCGCCGCGCCAGCGATGCAGCGGTACTGTGTTTTCTGGACCTGGATCGCTTCAAGCAGGTCAACGACAGCGCCGGCCATGCCGCCGGCGATGCCTTGCTGTCGCGCATCGCCGGGCTGATCCGCGAGCGCGTGCGCAACAACGACCTGCTGTGCCGTATCGGCGGTGACGAATTCGGCCTGATCCTGCACGCCTGCCGCAGCGACGAGGCCCACCATATCGCCGAAACGCTGCGCAAGGCCGTGGCCGAGCATCGTTTCGAATGGGAGGGGCAGGTCTTTTCGGTCGGGCTGAGCGTGGGGCTGGTGCCGCTGGACGGTCGTTTCGATTCGCCCGGCAACGCGCTGGTGGCGGCCGACATGGCCTGCTACGAAGCCAAGCGCAAGGGCCGCAACGGCATCGTCGAATACACCCGCATGCCGGGCGATTCGTAGTTCTAGGCCGGGATCAGTAGTTCAGCGAATCGAAGTCCGCCGAACCACCCGCCAGCGACAGGCTGACCTGATTGGGCGCGCAGATGGCGGTGGCGCCGGAACGCGTGAGCCAGCCCTGACGCACGCAGTACTGACGCGGACCGGGGTCTTCCGCGACGCGGGCCCGGCCCGGTTCGATCTCGATGCGCGTGGTGCCGAGCGGCCCCGGCACCTCGATGAACTGCGGGCGCGACAGCGGCGCTTCGGCAAACACCTGACCGCCCGCGCGCACCACCACCTTGTCCGGCGCGCCGCCGCGCCACAGCAGCAGCACGGAGGCTACGCACACGGTGGCCGCCAATGCCAGCGCCGGGTAGTCCCCCGGTCGCATCAGCGCACGCCATTCGGCGGTCAGCGCGAACTTCACTTGCCTGCCGCCTTGCGCTGTTCGATGGAGCGGTGGCGCACCTGCACCTGCACCCGGTCGCGGAATTCGCGTGCCAGCCGCTCGGCCAGATATACCGAGCGGTGCTGGCCGCCGGTGCAGCCGATGGCCACCGTCAGGTAACTGCGGTTGTCGCGCACGAAGCTCGGCAGCCAGTCCGAGACGAAGCGCGCGATGTCACCGGCCATGCGGTTGACGTCCGGCACCTGCGACAGGAAATCGATGACCGGCTGCTCCTGCCCGGTCATCGGGCGCAGCACCGGGTCGTAGTGCGGATTGGGCAGGCTGCGCACATCGAACACCAGATCGGCGTCGAGCGGGATGCCGAATTTGAAGCCGAAGGACTGGAACATCAGCGTCAGGCCGGCGCTGGGCTCGATGCCGACAAAGTCCTTGATCCACGCGCGCAGCGTGTTGGGCAGCAAATCGCTGGTGTCGATGTTGTGCGCCATCTCGGCGATCTCGGCGAGTGCTTCGCGCTCGTGGTGGATGGCTTCGGCCAGCGTCACCTCGTCGCTCGCCAGCGGGTGGCGACGGCGGGTTTCGGAGAAGCGTGCAATCAGGGTCTCGTCGCGCGAATTGAGGAACACCAGGCGCAGGTCGGACACCAGCTTGCGGGTCTGCTCGATCAGATCGGGCAGCACACCGATGCTCGCCCCTGAGCGCATGTCCACCGCCACGGCCACGCGTTGCTGGCCGGCCTCGCGCAGATGCTCGACGAGTTGCGGCAGCAGCCGTGCCGGCAGGTTGTCGACGGCGAAATAGCCGGAATCCTCCAGCGCCTTGAGCACCACCGACTTGCCCGAACCGGACAGCCCGCTGATCAGCACGACCTGCATCGCTTCCTCCGTGTCACTGCATCGGCCCGTCCGCCGCCGCGTCCTCGTCCGCCGCATTCTGCGGACCGTAGATTTCTTCGGTACTACGACCACAGCCCAGACACAGGCCCTGCTCCCAGTCGATGTCGCACAGGCCGAGGCAGCCCGGATCGCCCTGTTCGCTCATGGCTGCCCCCGCTGTGTGCGACGCGTGTTCACCGCTTCCAGTACGCGCAGCTTTTCGCCGGCTTCGAAGCCGCTCCAGCCGCAGATCTCGTCCAGCGTGCGCAGGCACCCGACGCACAGGCCGGTGGCCTCGTCGATGCAGCACTGACGCACGCAGGGTGACTGGATGTTCAGGTTCTCTTCCGGCAGGCGGGGAGCGATGTCCGGACCTGCGCCGGAGTGCTTCAGTTCGCGCATGTCACCCCCTGCCGCCGCGCCAGCAGCGCCGGCGCCACGCGTGAGGCCGGTCTGCGGCCCAGCGCCGCGTTGATCCACGCAGCCGTATCCACGACCCGGTCGAGATCCACGCCGGTTTCAATGCCCAGTCCCTGCAGCAGCCACAGCACGTCCTCGGTGGCGACGTTGCCGGTCGCGCCGGGCGCGTACGGACAGCCGCCCAGGCCGCCCACCGAAGCGTCGAACACCGCCACGCCGGCCTCCAGCGACACCAGGATGTTGGCAATCGCCATGCCCCAGGTGTCGTGGTAGTGGCCGGCCAGATGCTCCGCCGGCACCACGCGCAGCACCGCCTCAAGCATGGCGCGCACGCTCGCCGGGTTGCCGCTGCCGATGGTGTCGCCGAGCGAGACCTCGTAGCAGCCCATGTCCATCAGTCGCGCCGCCACGTCCGCTACCGCCTGCGGCGCCACCGCACCCTCGATGGGACAGCCGACCACGCAGGAGATGTAGCCGCGCACCGGCAGGCCAGCCTCGCGCGCGGCGCTCATCACCGGGGCGAAGCGCTCCAGCGACTCAGCCACACTGCAGTTGATGTTGCGCTGGCTGAAGGACTCGGACGCGGCGGCGAATACCGCGACCTCGTCCACACCGGCCGCTAGCGCTGCCTCGAAGCCCTTGAGGTTGGGCGTCAGTGCTGCATGGCGCACGCCGGGCCGACGCGCGGCGTTCACCCGCGCCATGACCTCGGCCGCGTCGGCCATCTGCGGCACCCATTTGGGCGACACGAAGGCCGTGGTCTCGATCGAGCGCAGACCGGCATCGGCCAGGCGTGCGACGAGCTCGGCCTTGGTGTCGGCCGATACCGGCTGCTTCTCGTTCTGCAGGCCGTCGCGCGGACCGACCTCGACGATGCGTACGCGTTTCGGGAGCATCAGGCTCAGAAGCCGCCGGTTTCGAGCCAGCGCTCGATCTGCGGCAGGCGGTCGGCACCCCAGAAGGCTTCGCCGTCGATCACCACGAAGGGCGAGCCGAACACGTTGCCGGCAATCGCGGCCTCGCACACTTCGCGCAGATGGGTCTTCACCGCGTCATCGGCGGTGGCGCCGGCCACCGCCTCACGCGCGATGTCGAGCTTCTCGCCGATGTCGGCCAGCACGTCCACCGAGGTGATGTCGCGGCCCTCGACGAAGAAGGCGCGATACACCGCCAGGGCGAAGTCGCGCGCCAGCTTGGGGTTGCGCGCGGCGAGCCAGTAGAACACACGGCAGGCCTGGTGGGACGAGACGGCGAAGGACTCCGGCAGGTTCAGCGGCAGATCAAGAAAGCGCGCCGAGCGCTCCAGGTCACGGCGTGAATACGGCCCTTTCATGGGGTGCGCCGGCAGCGGCTGACCGCCGGTGTGCTTGAACACTGCGCCGAGCAGGAAGGGGCGCCACTGCACCTCGCGACCGTGCCTGGCGGCCAGCGCGTCGATGCGCTCGGCCATGAGGTAACCGTAGGGTGAGGAAAAGTCGAACCAGAAATCGATGGGGGCGCTCATCGCGCTGTTCTCCTGATGGGGTTGAATCGCAGGGCGACAGTGTGCCATTTCGCCGGGGGCGCGGCCATCGCGCTACCATTCGGGCCGTCCGATATCGACCCGGAATCCGCATGAGCCTCGACTACCCCTTCGATGCAGTTCCCGCCCCCGGTCAGACCGTCGAGGTGGCGCCCGGCGTGCGCTGGCTGCGCATGCCGCTGCCGTTTGCGCTCGATCACATCAACCTGTGGCTGCTCGACGACGGCGACGACGTGGCGATTGTCGACACCGGCTTCGGCACGCCCGAGACGCAGGCCATCTGGGAGCAGGTGCTGGCCACCGACGGACGCCGCGTGTCCGGCGTGGTCGTCACCCACTTCCACCCCGACCACCTCGGTCTGGCGGCCTGGCTGGCCGACCGCCACGACGCGCCGGTATTCATCACCGAGGCCGAGTACCTCGCCGCGCGCGCTGTGTGGCATGCGCTGCCGGGGCATTCCTCGACGGACATGGTGAGCTTCTTCCGCCGTCACGGGCTGGACGAGGCGCGCCTCGCGGCGCTGGCCGCGCGCGGCAACACCTATGCGCGCGGCGTGCCGCAACTGCCGCAGGAACACCGCCGCATGTTCGCGGGAGACCGCCTGACCATCGGCGGACGCGCGTGGGAAATCATCATCGGCCACGGTCATTCGCCCGAGCACGCCAGCTTGTACTGTGCCGATCTGGACTTGCTGATTTCCGGCGACATGCTGCTGCCGCGCATCTCGACCAATGTCAGCGTGCATGCGGCCAACCCCATGGACGATGCGCTGGGCTGGTTCCTGTGTTCGCTGCACCGCATCATAAACTTGCCGGCAGACACGCTCGTGCTACCATCGCACGGCAAGCCTTTCCGCGGAATACGTGAAAGAGTCGAGGAGCTTGAAGCGCATCACGCGGATCGCTGCAGCGCACTAATCGAGGCCATGCAAGGGCCCGAGAGTGCTGCCAGGCTGCTGCCGGTGCTGTTCCGGCGCGAACTCGACAACCATCAGGTGATGTTCGCGATGGGCGAGACCATTGCCCATCTCAACTACCTGCAGCGGCGGGGCAGCATCCGCCGGATCGAGGAGGCCGACGGCAGCATCCGTTACGCGCGCAACCGCTGACACAGGAGATTCGCCATGGCCACGCCCACCCCGCAGGAACCCGCCACCCAGCCCGATCCCGCCGAAGTCGCGGCCACCTACGCCGAAGTCGCCCGCCGCGCCTCGGCCCTGTTGCATGAACACATGCAGCGCCAGTTGCAGAACGGCGTGCAGCCGGCCAACGACCCGCTCGGCCTTACCCAGGCCTTTGCCGACATGCTGACGCGCATGATGGCCAATCCGTTTGCCGTGATGCAGGCGCAGATGAAGCTCGCCACGGATTACATGACGCTGTGGCAAAGCGCGATGATGCGCATGATGGGTGCGGCGGTGGACCCCGTCGCCACGCCTGACAAGGGCGACAAGCGCTTCAAGGACGAGCAGTGGCAGGACCACTTCCTGTTCGACTTCATCAAGCAGTCCTACCTCATCACCGCACGCCACATCCATGACACGGTTTCCAGCGTGGAAGGGCTGGACGAGCAGACGCAGAAGAAGGTCGAGTTCTTCACCCGCCAGTACGTCGATGCTCTGAGCCCGTCGAACTTCGCCATGACCAACCCAGAGGTACTGCGCGAGACGGTGGCCAGCCGCGGCCAGAACCTCGTGCGCGGGCTCAACAACCTGCTCGCCGACATCGAGCGCGGCGACGGCGAACTGCGCATCCGCATGACCGACACCGAGGCCTTCGAACTCGGCCGCAACGTCGCCACGAGCCCCGGCAAGGTGGTCTTCCAGAACCGCCTGATGCAGCTCATCCAGTATTCGCCGAGCACCGACAAGGTGCTCAAGCGCCCGCTGCTGATCGTGCCGCCGTGGATCAACAAGTTCTACATCCTCGACCTGCGCGAGAAGAATTCCTACATCAAATGGTGTGTGGACCAAGGCCACACGGTGTTCGTGATCTCGTGGGTGAACCCCGACGCCAGCCTGGCCGAACTGGGCTTCGATGCCTACCTGAGGGAAGGTGTACTGGCGGCGCTGGACGCCATCGAGGAACAGACCGGTGAGCGCCAGATCAACGCCGTCGGCTACTGCCTGGGCGGCACGCTGCTCGCCACCGCGCTGGCCTGGCTCACCGCCAAGCGCCAGAAGCGCATCGCCGCCGCCACCTTCCTGACCACGCTGACCGACTTCGCCGAGCCCGGCGAACTGGGCGTCTTCATCGACGAGCAGCAGGTCGCGAGCCTCGAGAAGAAGATGAGCGAGCGCGGTTACCTCGAAGGTTCGGAGATGGCCACCACCTTCAACATGCTGCGCTCCAACGACCTCATCTGGTCCTTCGTGGTGAACAACTACCTGCTCGGCAAGGACCCGTTCCCGTTCGACCTGCTGTACTGGAACTCGGACTCCACGCGCCTGCCGGCGAAGATGCACAGCTTCTACCTGCGCAACATGTACATGAAGAACTGCCTGATCGAGCCCGGCGGCATCGAGCTCGACGGCGTCAAGATCGATCTGGCCAAGATCAAGACCCCGGCCTACTTCATCTCCACCGTCGAAGACCACATCGCGCCGTGGAAGAGCACCTACACCGGCGCACGTCACTTCGGCGGCCCGGTGCGCTTCGTGCTCGGCGGTTCCGGCCACATTGCTGGCATCGTCAATCCGCCGGTCGCCAACAAGTATTGCTACTGGCTCGGCGCCGACGACAGCCTGCCCGAGAGCCCGGATGACTGGCAGGCCGCGGCCGTGCCGCAGGCCGGCTCTTGGTGGAACGACTGGCAGGCCTGGATCACGGCGCAGGACGGCGCTCAGGTGCCGGCGCGCGACCCCGCCGGCGGCCCGCTCAAGGCCATCGAGGACGCCCCCGGCAGCTACGTCAAGCAGCGCCTCGACAGCGCGCCCAAGGCAGCTGCGTGAGCGCTGGTAGCACCCGCGTGGTCCTCGACACCAACACCGTGATGGCGCTGTGGTGGTGGCAGGATCCTGCGCTCGATGCGCTTGCCCGCGCCCTCGACGCGGGCGTTTTTCAGCCCGTTGCGCGGGCGGACACGCTGGATGAGTTGGCCCATGTGCTGGCCTATCGCCAGTTCGGTGTGCCGCCCGAGCGCCAGTCTGCACTGCTCGCAGCCTATGCCGGCCGCTGTGCGGACTGCCCGCCGCCGACAGGCGAGCCGGCGCTGTTGCCGCGCTGCCGCGATGCGGATGATCAGAAATTCCTTGAGGTCGCCCGTGACGCCGGCGCCGCACTGCTGCTCAGCCGCGACAAGGCCTTGCTGCGAACCGATCGCCACAGCCTGCTGCGCCCGCTGTTCCGCGTGCGCACGCCGGAAGCGGTGTGCGCGGAGTTGGCCGCTCCCGCTGCCTGAAACGCCGGGCTGTGACGGGGCAGGGCCCGCCGGTTCCGCTACGGGACCCGGCGGCTTGCATCCTGAAGCCTCACACCCCGTGGCGCTCGAACCACGCCAGCAGGCGGCGCCAGCCGTCCTCGGCCTCGGTCTTGCGGTAGGTCGGGCGGTAGTCCGCGTGGAAGGCATGCGGCGCGTCCGGGTAGACGTGGATGGTGCTCGGCGAGTCGGCGCGCTTGAGTTCGTCCAGCATGAACTCGACGTCGTGCAGCGGGATGCCCTGATCGGCGCCGCCATACAGCCCCAGCACCGGCGCTTTCAGTGCGCCCGCCAGATCGACCGGTTGCTTTGGCTGCAACTCGCTCGGGGCGCTGTCCAGCCGCCCGTACCAGGCCACGCCGGCCTTGAGTTTCGGGTTGTGCGCGGCATACAGCCAGGTGATGCGGCCACCCCAGCAGAAGCCGGTGATGGCGAGCCGTGCGGGATCGCCGCCGTGCGTCGCCGCCCAGGCTGCGCAGGCGTCGAGGTCCGACAGCACCTGCGCGTCCGGCACCTTGTTGACGATGGCCTGGATGATCTCGCCGACGTTCTCGATGGTGCGCGGGTCACCCTGGCGGAAGAACAGCTCCGGCGCGATGGCCAGATAGCCGGCCTTGGCGAAGCGGCGGCAGACATCCTTGATGTGCTCATGCACGCCGAAGATCTCCTGCACCACCAGTACCGTCGGCAGGTCCTTGCCGCCGGCCGGGCGGGCGAAGTAGGCGGGCAGCTTGCCGCCTTCGACCGGCAACGACAGGTCGCCGGTGTCCAGCCCGTCGGCATCGGTGGTGATCACGGTCTGGGCGTGCACCGGCTGCACGGCCAGGGCGAAGCCGGCCGCGGCCAGCGTGGTGACGAAACCCCGGCGGTCGAGCTTGGCCGAGGGCAGCAGGCTGTCGAACTGCGAGCAGGTCTTCATTGATGTCTTCTCCATGCGTCTGTCGGGTCGCGCCCGAGCGTTGTTATGTTGGTGTCCAGCGCCTGCAGACAGCGCACAGCGCTGTGGTGTTCCCGCCGGCTTCAGGCAGAGCCCTGTGCAGCGCTGCCGTCGAGCACTTCCGGCGCCGCGGG
The DNA here is from genome assembly GCA_033837965.1 of Pseudazoarcus pumilus. GTDB lineage: Bacteria > Pseudomonadota > Gammaproteobacteria > Burkholderiales > Rhodocyclaceae > Pseudazoarcus > Pseudazoarcus pumilus_A. The sequence goes on along the minus strand of JAJLLM010000119.1, from coordinate 4,049 downwards.
ATGGAGCGTCTGATCCAGCGGATGCGGTGCCGGCCCCGTGGCGAACAGCACATGCGCCATGTCGATCAGGCAGTGGGCAATATCCACAGCATAGGCGTTGTCGTTCATCAGCGAGCCGGCCTGCTCGGGGCCGATGCGGCGTTCGCGCATGAGGCCGTCGATGGTGCCGTTGGCAGCCAGATCGCTGTTGCCGGCGTGATCCTTCAGATTGGCGAGGGCGGCGTCGATATCTGCTTCCTCGCCCGCCGCCATGCGGTGCAGGGCATGCAGCAGCAAGGCCAGATCGCGCCGCATGGCGACGTACTCCTCGCGCGGATGCAGGGTGCTGGCACCCAGATAGCGCACCAGGTTCTTTTGCATGTGCTTCAGGTCCTTCAGCGCCTCGACCATCTGCTGCCCCGCGCTGCGCAGCGCGAAGGCCTGTGCGCTCTGCGGCCCCTGCACGTGCAGTTGCGCGAGGAAGTCGAGAATCTCGCCGTACAGCGGTTTGACGCGGCGTTGGTAGTAGTCGTCGATGTCGATGGCGCGCACGCGCTCCGGCGGATGGCCGAGCAGGTGCAGGTCCTCGCCGCGGCGCAGGCGTGCCGGGTCGGCATGCAGCACCAGCGCCATCACGTCAAAAACGTTGCTGAACAGGTGCTGCAGCTCCTTGCGCACCGCCTCCAGCCCGGCATCGGGCATCTCCAGCATGGGGCGGGTGAGGAAGCGCGGCGTGACGACGCTGCCGGCCTTCTGCGGGACCAGCCGCTCCAGCCACACCACCAGTCGGCCGGTGAGCGGCAGCATGATGAGCAGTCCGGCGAGGTTGAACAGGGTGTGGAACAGCGCCAGCTTGAGCGTCCAGTCTTCCGCGCCGATGCCCAGACCGCCGGCAAGTGTCTCGACTGTCCGCATGAAGGCGCCGATGAACAGCAGCGCCACCACGCCGGTCGTGACGTTGAAGATCAGGTGTGCGCCAGCCAGCCGGCGCCCCGGCGCGTTGGCGCCGAGTGAGCCGAGCAGGGCGGTGATGGTGGTGCCGACGTTGGCACCGATGGCCAGCGCCAGCGCGTTCTCGTAGGTCACCTGACCGCTCGCCAGCGCGGTGATGGTCAGCACCAGCGTGGCGTGGCTGGATTGCATGACCACCGTGGCGAGCACCCCGAACAGCGTGAACAGCAGCAGGCCGCGTACGCCGCCCAAGGCGTAGTCGGCCAGATTCAGCGCCGAGCCGAAGGCCTCGAAACCGTCCTTCATCCAGGCGATGCCGAGAAACAGGAAGCCCAGCCCGAGCAGGATCTGCCCTGCGCCCTTGAGCGTGGTGGAGCGCGTGAACTGGAAGATCACGCCGAACACCAGCATGGGCATGGCCCAGGCGGCGATGTCCACCTTCAGGCCGAAGCCGGCGACCAGCCACGCACCGGTGGTGGAGCCCAGATTGGCGCCGAAGATGATGCCGATGCCCTGCGCCAGCCCGAGCAGGCCGGCCGACAGGAAGGAGATCGAGATCACCGACACCAGCGAGCTCGACTGCATCAGCGTGGTGGTGGCCATGCCGAACAGCACGCTCTTCCACAGCCGGTTGGTGGAGAACTGCAGGATGCGTTCCAGCGTGCCGCCGGTGAAGGTCTTGAAGCCCTGTTCGAGCGCCAGCATGCCGAACAGGAATACGGCCACGCCGGCGGCGATTTCCTTGAATTCGCTGCTGGCCCAGAAACCGTAGCCGAGCAGCAGACACAGCACGGCGAAGGCGAGATGGCGTGACATGGTGGGACGGTCTCAGGCGCGCAGGCGTCCGGCGCGGCGTCCGGTGACCAGCCCGCCGAGCGAACCGGAGGAGCCGTTGGCGTGACAGATCGCGCAGGCTAGGGCGTCGGCCGCGTCCGCGCTGGGGTCGCCGTCGAGCGCCAGCAGGCGCTGCACCATGTGCTGCACCTGGGTCTTGTCGGCCTTGCCGTAGCCCACCACCGCCTGCTTCACCTGCAATGCGGTGTATTCGGCCACCGGCAGTTCGCACGACACGGCGCCGCAGATGACCGCGCCGCGGGCCTGCCCGAGCAGCAGCGTGGACTGCGGATTGACGTTGACGAAGACCTTCTCTACCGCGACCTGGTCGGGTGAATACGTCGCGATGACCTCGCGCACGCCATCGAGCAGCACCTTCAGCCGGCCGGGCAGCTCGCCGTCCTTGGTGCGGATGGTGCCGCTGGCGACGTAGCGCAGCTGGTTGCCGAGCTGGTCGACAATGCCGAAGCCGGTGATGCGCAGCCCCGGATCAAGTCCGAGGATGCGCGTGGCGGTGATCTGGGAGGCCGAGGTCATGTGGCCGATTGTGCGGCCTTCAGCGTGCGCGCGCCAGCCATACGCCGGCCACCGCCACCACCATGCCGGCCAACGCCAGCGGGGCGAGGCGTTCGTCGAACAACAGCCAGGCCATCACCGCCGTGGTCGGCGGGGTGAGGTAGAACAGGCTCGCGACATTCACCGCGCCGCCCGAACGGATCAGCAGGTTGAGCAGCGAGATCGCACCGAGCGACAGCACCACTACCAGCCAACCCAGCGCGAAGATGAACTCGCCGGACCACTCGACCACCATGGACTCGGTCGCCCACGCAGCCAGCGCGGTGACGATGAGGGTCGGGATGAACTGGATTACCGCGCCGGTGCGCAGATCGAAGCTCGGGCAGAAGCGTTTCTGGTACAGCGTGCCGGCCGTGATGCCGGCCAGCGCCAGCAGCGCGGGGATGAGCATGGCGCCGAGCGGTGCATCGAAGCCGGCCGCGCCGCTCTGGCCGATCACCACCAGCGCCACGCCGCCGAAGCCCAGCGCCAGCCCGATCCACTGCCGCCCGACCACGCGCTCGCCCAGCAGCCAGCCCGCGCCCAGGGCGGTGAGCAAGGGCTGCATCCCGACCACCAGCGCCGTGATGCCGGCCGGCAGACCGGCGCCGATGGCGGTGAACACGCCGCCCAGATACAGGCCATGCACGAGCAGGCCGGACATGCCGATATGCAGTGTCTGGCGGCGGTCCGCCGGCCACGGCGCGCGGCTGAGCCACACCAGCGGCAGCATCAGCGCCAGCACCAGCGCATAGCGGATGGAGAGGAAAGTCAGCGGCTCGGCGTAGGGCAGACCGAGCTTGCCGCCGATGAAGCCCGTGCTCCACAGCACCACGAACAGCAGGGGCATCGCGGCGGTGAGCAGGGGGGCGGGCATGGCGACCGATCCGGGAAAGGGGGGCTGCTGTGGCGGGCGACTGGCAACGCGGAGGCGTTGCTCGGTCGCCCGGCAAGGCGATGCTTACTCGTCGAACACCGCGGAGGTGTACACCTCCTGCACATCGTCGAGCGCTTCGAGTGCGTCGAGGAGTTTCTGCATCTTCACCGCGTCGTCACCGGCAAGCTCGGTCTCGTTGTCCGGCTTCATCGAGACTTCACCGAACTCGGCCTTGAAGCCGGCCCTCTCCAGCGCTTCCTTGATGGCGGTGTATTCATACGGCGCGGTAATGACTTCGATCGAGCCGTCGTCATTGCTGACCACGTCTTCCGCGCCGGCTTCCAGTGCTGCTTCCATCAGCGCGTCTTCCTTGGTGCCCCGAGCGAACATCAACTGGCCGCAGTGCTTGAACTGGAACGCCACGCAGCCGTCGGTGCCCATGTTGCCGCCGTGCTTGGAGAAGGCGTGGCGCACATCGGCCACGGTGCGCGTCTTGTTGTCGGTGAGGCAATCCACCATCACCGCAGCGCCGCCGATGCCGTAGCCTTCGTAGCGGGCTTCCTCGTAGCTCACGCCATCGAGTTCGCCGGTGCCGCGCTTGATGGCGCGGTCGATGTTGTCGCCGGGCATGTTCTCGCCCTTGGCCTTGTCCACGGCCAGACGCAGGCGCGGGTTGAAGTTAGGGTCGCCGCCGCCCATGCGTGCGGCAACCGTGATCTCCTTGATCAGCTTGCTGAAGACCTTGCCCCGCTTCTCGTCCTGACGGCCCTTGCGGTGCTGGATGTTGGCCCATTTGGAGTGTCCGGCCATGCTCGTTCTCTGGTGAAAGGTTCGGAAAAACGCGAATTTTACC
>JAJLLM010000118.1:0-7020 GCA_033837965.1 Pseudazoarcus pumilus | reverse complement strand
GGCCGATGACTGCAAACACGCGCGGCGCACCCCGACCCTCGCGGCCATGTGGCGCGGGCGGCTGGAAATACAGGCGGACGCGGCGATCAGGCTGGGCCCGTTCGAGCGCTTCGGTCAGCGAGCCACGCCAGGCCGCCGGTGTGGCATCCGGCGGCGGGCCGTCGAGCGAAAAGCGCAGACGCCGATGGCGCATTGTTGCCAGTTGCGCCTCGCGCTCGGCAGGTGAAAGGCGGTCGATGACGTCGACCACGGCGGCCACCTCGCGCGCAATCCCCTCGATCAGCACGTCACGGTCGAAACGCTCGCGCTCACCCAGGAACAGCCAGAAGCTCACGCCGAGCACCACCGCCAGGCCAAGCAGCCAGATCCACATCAGGCGGGCAAAGAGGGTGCGCGGCAGCAGCTTCATGCCTCGGTCTCGACATCGGAGGCCAGCACGTAACCGCCGTTGCGCACGGTCTTGATGATGGCCGGGTCACGGGCGTTGTCGCGCAGGCGCTGGCGCAGCCGGCTGACGGCCAGATCGATGGAACGGTCGAAGACCTCGGCGTCGCGCCCGCGCGTGAGCTCCATGAGCTGGTCGCGCGACAGCACGCGCTGCGGGCGCGCCACGAAGACACTCAGCAGACGGAATTCCGAACCGGACAACGGCACCACCACGCCCTGCTCGTCGACGAGGTGACGCGCCACGGTGTCCAGCGTCCAGCCGGCAAAGTGCAGCCTGCGCGGCGTCTCGGGCTCGTCCAGATTGGGCGGCAATGCGCGCGCGCGGCGCAGGATGGCGCGGATGCGGGCGTACAGTTCGCGCGGCACGAAGGGCTTGGGCAGGTAATCGTCGGCACCCATCTCGAGCCCGACGATGCGATCCATCTCGTCGCCACGCGCGGTGAGCATCAGTACCGGCGTGGCAACATGCGGGCCACCGGCACGCAGCCCGCGGCACAGCGTCAGGCCATCCTCGCCGGGCATCATGATGTCGAGCACGATGAGGTCGATGCGGTGGTGATCCAGCACCATGCGCATCTCGCGGCCATTGGCGGCCGTGGTGCAGCGCAGGCCCTGCTTGGTGAGATAGTCGGCGAGCAGTTCGCGGATGTCGCGATCATCGTCGACGATCAGGATGTGGTCGGCCGTGGCGCTCATCGTGTTCCCGTCCTGGTCGTGCACGTGCACGACGGAAGCATCGCGCAAGCCGGGCGCCGCGTGTGTACCGCCCTGTATCAGCGCCCGATCATGTTGTCGCGGTGGATCAGCTCCGGCTCGCCGATGTAGCCGAGCAAGGGCTCGATGCGATCACTGGGCTGGCGCGCGATGCGGCGGCACTCGGAACTGCTGTAGTTGACCAGCCCGCGCGCGATCTCCTCTCCTGCGGCGGTACGACACGCCACGACGGCACCACGCTCGAACTCGCCCGCGACCTCGACAACCCCCACCGGCAAGAGACTGCGTCCGGTTTTCAGGGCCTTGGCGGCCCCTTCATCGACGATCAGGCTGCCCGCCAGTTGCAGGTGGTCCGCCAGCCATTGCTTGCGCGCGGCAAGCGGCGTGCTGGAGGCAAACAACAAGGTACCCAGAGGCTCGGCCGCTGCCAGACGCAGCAACACATCGGGCTCATGCCCGCTGGCGATGCAGGTGTGTGCACCGCTACGGGCTGCGCGCTGCGCGGCGCGGATCTTGGTGATCATGCCGCCCTTGCTGATGCCGCTGCCGGCGCCGCCGGCCATGGCTTCGTAGGCGCGGTCTTCGGCACGGCCCTCGCTGACCAGCGTGGCGGCCGGATCCTTGCGCGGATCGGCGGTGTACAGACCCTGCTGATCGGTCAGGATGATCAGCGCATCGGCCTCGATGAGGTTGGCGACCAGCGCGCCGAGCGTGTCGTTGTCACCGAACTTGATCTCGTCGGTGACGATGGTGTCGTTCTCGTTGATGATCGGCACCACGCCCAGTTCCAGCAGGGTGGCAAGCGTGGAACGCGCATTGAGGTAGCGCTTGCGGTCAGCCAGATCCTCGTGCGTGAGCAGGATCTGGGCGGTGTGCACGCCGTGCGCCGAGAAGACCTCTTCGTAGGCCTCGACCAGCCCCATCTGCCCCACCGCGGCCGCAGCCTGCAGGCGGTGCATCTCGTGCGGGCGCTTGTGCCAGCCGAGCCGCTTCATGCCGGCGGCGATGGCGCCGGACGACACCAGCACGATCTGTTTGCCGGCCGCGCGCAAGGCAGCGATCTGACGCGCCCAGTCGGCCATGGCGGCCTTGTCCAGACCAGCGCCGTTGCGGGTGACCAGCGCGCTGCCGACCTTGACGATCAGCCGGCGCGAAGAGCGGATTTTTTCTCTCATGTCGGTGATGATCGTCGACGGTCAGTGGTTGGGTTGGGTGTCGTCGTCCAGATCTGCGAAGTCGTCGGAATCTTCGTCCGCGTCGTCGAAATCCTCTTCAGCGCCGAAGTCCGCATCGACCTCCTCGGCCTGCGGCTCGGCCGGAGGATTGGCCTTGCGCTCGGCTTCCAGACGCGCCCGCTCGGCGTCGAGGAAATCCTGCAGCGCATAGATCAGCCCGCGGCAACCTTCACCGCTGATGGCGGCGATCTCGAAATGACGCTCGACCGGGCCATAGGCTTCGAGGAATGCCGCGACACGCTCGGCGCGCTCCTCTTCCGGAATCAGATCCAGCTTGTTGAGCACCAGCCAGCGCGGCTTGTCGAACAGCTCCTGATCGTAGCGGCGCAACTCTTCGACAATGGCCTTGGCCTCGTGCACCGGATCCGCATCCGGATCAAACGGCGCCAGATCGACGAGGTGCAGCAACACGCGCGTGCGCTGCAGATGGCGCAGGAACTGGTGACCCAGGCCGGCGCCCTCCGCAGCCCCTTCGATCAGACCGGGAATGTCCGCGATCACGAAACTGCGCTCTTCGGTGGTGCGCACCACCCCGAGATTGGGATGCAAGGTGGTGAACGGGTAATCCGCCACTTTGGGCTTGGCCGCGGAAACCGCACGGATGAAGGTCGACTTGCCGGCATTGGGCATGCCGAGCAGGCCGACATCGGCCAGCACCTTGAGCTCCAGGCGCAGCATGCGCTGCTCGCCCTCCTCGCCCATGGTGCGCTTGCGCGGCGCGCGGTTCACGCTGGACTTGAAGTGGATGTTGCCCAGTCCGCCCTTGCCACCGCGGGCAACCATGACCTTCTTGCCGTCCTCGTCGAGGTCGGCAATCAACGCACCCGTTTCGTAATCCGTGATGACGGTACCGACCGGCATGCGCAGCACGATGTCGTCGCCGCCCTTGCCGTAGCAGTCGGCACCACGGCCGTTCTCACCACGCTCGGCGCGGAAGTGGCGCGTGAAGCGGAAATCGATCAGCGTGTTGAGGTTGCGGTCGGCCTGCGCATACACGCTGCCGCCCCGCCCGCCGTCACCGCCGTCCGGGCCGCCACGCGGCACGAACTTCTCGCGCCGGAAAGATGCGGACCCGTTGCCGCCGTCGCCGGCGACCACTTCGATGCGCGCTTCGTCAAAGAATTTCATGTCTGCTTTCCGCAGTGCAAAAACAAAAAAGCCCTACCGCAAGGATAGGGCTTTTCGAACCATCAGGGATGCTCAGGCGGCGTTCGGAACGATCGTCACGACGCGGCGCTTCTGGGCGCCCTTGACCGAGAACTGCACGGTGCCATCGGTCAGCGCGAACAGGGTGTGATCCTTGCCGATGCCGACGTTGTCGCCCGGGTGGTACTCGGTGCCGCGCTGGCGAACGATGATGTTGCCGGCGATGACAGCCTGGCCACCGTAGCGCTTGACGCCAAGGCGTTTGGATTCTGAGTCGCGACCGTTACGGGAACTGCCGCCGGCTTTTTTGTGTGCCATGTCGAATTACCTCCTGGCTCAGGCCGAGATCGCTTCGATACGAAGCTCGGTGTAGTTCTGGCGATGGCCCTGACGCTTCTGATAGTGCTTGCGACGGCGCATCTTGAAGATACGGATCTTGTCGTGACGACCGTGGGAAACCACGGTGGCCGTGACAGAGGCACCCGAAACCAGAGGCGCACCGATTTTCACGGACTCGCCCTCGCCGACCATGAGGACCTGGTCGATGGTGATCTGGGAACCCACGTCAGCCGGTATCTGTTCTACTTTGAGTTTTTCGCCGGCAGCGACGCGATACTGCTTGCCGCCGGTTTTTATGACCGCGTACATGGTGAAGCTCCAATGGATGGATGGGTACAACAAAAAGAGTCGCGCATTCTGCCGGCCAAGTGACGGATAGTCAAGGGGAATTGGACTCTACGGCCACTCCCCAGCCTCTGCGCCAACCGCTGCGGAGAGCGGCCGGGATCCCCGTGCGTCGGCCGGGGCGAAATTCCGGCCGGTCAATACATGAATGACCGACTCCCTCGGTGGATCATGGCGCGGCGGAGACTGCCGGCAACTCCGGCAACAACCCCTCCAGCGCATGCTGCTCCGTCCGGTAATGTGCATGCGGCTGCAGGCGCTGCCACAGCCCGGTACGCTCCATCGCGTCGATGACCTGCTTCTTCAGCCCGCAGAAGGCCAGCGTGCGCCCGTCAGCCAGCATGCGGCCGTGCAGCGTGGCGATGGCGTCCAGCCCGGTCGAATCGATGCCGTTGATGCCGGCCGCGGAAACCAGCAACACCTTGACCTCGGGTTGCGCCTTGAGCGCATCGGAGGCGGCATCCTCGAACAGCTCCGAGGTGACGAAGGTGAGTGCACTGTCAAAACGCATCACCACCAGATTGGGGTGCGGGTGCGGCAGGCCGAAGCGCTCCGCGTCGCGGTAGGTGCCGTCCTCATGCAGGCCGAGCAGCGCCACGCGCGGCTGCATGTCGCGGTACAGCATCAACGACAGCGAAATCAGCAGGCCGACCAGGATGCCGTTCTGGATGTTGGGCGCGAAGGCCAGCGTGGACACGAAGGTCGCCACCGCCGCGATACCGTCGTCGCGGCCGGCCTGCCAGGCACGGCGCATGGCTCCGAGATCGAACAAATTGAACACCACCAGCACGATCACCGCGGCCAGTACCGCAATCGGCAGATGCCACAGCAGCGGCGTCAGATACAGCAGGGTCAGCACGACGAACACCGCTGCCACCAGCGACGACAGTCCGGTGCGCGCACCACTGGCGAAATTGAGCGCCGAGCGCGAGAACGAACCGCTCACCGGCATGCCGCCCTGGAACGCGGAAGCAATCTTGGCCAGCCCCTGCCCGATCAGCTCGCGGTTCTGGCGCCAACGCTCGCCAGTGCGCGCCGAGATCACGCTGGCGCTGGCGGTGACCTCCATGAAGCTCACCAGCGCAATCACGAACGCGGCCGGAAACAGCGTGACGATCAGGTTCCAGTCCAGCGTCGGCAGCACGAACTCCGGCAAGCCGGCGGGAACATGGCCGACCACCCGGCCACCGCCATCCTGATAACCCGTCGTGGCGGCCACTAGCGTCCCCACCACGGCCACCAGCAGCACGGCGGGCAGCCGCGGAGCAAAGCGGCGCAGCATGATCAGCACCGCCAGCGTACCCAGCCCGAATGCCAGGGCAGGCAGATGCAGATTGCCGAGGCTGCCGAGCATGTTGAGGAAATCAACGAGGAAATGGTCCGAGCGCGGCATGCGCAGGCCGAGTATCGCCGGCACCTGCGAAAGCGCGATCAGCAGCGCCGACGCATTGATGAAGCCGACCATCACCGGCCGCGAGAGCAGCTTCAGCAGCCACCCCAGCCGCAAACCGCCGAGCAGGAGCTGGATCAGCCCGGACAGCAGCGCGAGCACGATGGCCGCTTCGACAAACGCCTCCGTGCCCGGTCGCGCCACCGCAATCACGCTGGCGCCGGTGAGCAGCGAGGTCAGCGCTACCGGGCCGGTGGCAATCGCGCCACAGGAGCCGAACATCACGCCGATGATGGCCGGCAGCAGTGCCGCATACAGGCCGATGTACGGCGGCAACTGGGCCAGCTGCGCATACGCCAGCGCCTGCGGCACCAGCACCAGCCCGACCGTGACGCCCGCGATGATGTCCCCCCGAACACCCAGCGCCCGCCACTGGGCAGGCCAGGCGAGGAAGGGCAGATAACGCTCGGCGTTGCGCCTCATGCTCGGCCGAGGCGGGAAAGGAATGCACACATGGAGGCGGATGGTAGCAAATCGCCTGTGCTCCGGCAGGTGACAAGCCCTCCCGCACTGCGCTAGCATGCAAGTTGTCTGACAACTTTTTCGCCCATGAACGCACCCGACGCCCCCACGCCGCCGGCCCGCCTTGGTGACGAGATCGCCGCGCGGCTGGACGCGTGGATTCGCGAACAGGGATTGCTGCCCGGCGCCCAGCTGCCGACCGAGAAGGCGCTGTGCGAGCGCTTCGGTGTGAGCCGCCCGGTGATCCGTGAAGCCGTTGCGCGCCTCAAGGCCGAGGGCCGCGTGCGCACGCGCCAGGGCTCAGGCGCTTTCGTTGCCGAGCGGCAGGAAGTCTTCCGTCTGGCCGACGACAGCGCCGAAGTCTTCGAACTGCGCTACGTCGTCGAGACCGGCGCCGCGGCACTGGCCGCCGAGCGCCGCAACGATCACGACCTGCAGCGCATCGCCGCAGCCCTTGAGGGCATGCGCGCGGCGCTCGACAGCCATGCAGATGCCGCAGGGGACGACGACGCCTTTCACGCCGCCATCGCCGCCGCCACGCACAACCAGGCGCTGGCGCGCTTTGCGCAGTTCATGGGGCAACAGTTCTCGCAGTCGCGCAAACCGACCTGGAGCGAGGCCGGTCACGCTGCGGGGCGAGCGCGCGAGGCGCAGGACGAGCATCAACGCATTTTCGACGCCATTGCCGCGGGCGACGCCGCGGCGGCAAGACAGGCCGCAGCGGAGCATCTGACCGGAGCAGCCCGGCGTCTGGGACTGAACACGGCGCGCTGGCGCGCGCTCGACGAGGGGGAACACACATGAACACCACACTGGACGCGCCGGCCATGGCGCTGGCCGAGCCCGATTTCGCGGGCGTCGACCGGGCGCGCGTGATCGAGA
>JAJLLM010000117.1:0-9332 GCA_033837965.1 Pseudazoarcus pumilus | reverse complement strand
GTCAACTTGCCACCATGATGCGCTCCGGCGTACCCATGCTGCAGGCCTTCGACATCGGCATCAAAGGCGCGACCAATCCGACATTCGCGCGCATGATCAACGACATCCGCAACGATGTCGCCAGCGGCTCCAGTCTGTCCGCGGCATTCTCCAAGCATCCGGTGCAATTTGACCGGCTGTTCTGCAACCTTGTTGCAGCAGGCGAACAGGCCGGCATTCTCGACGACCTGCTGGAGCGCCTGGCCACGTACAAGGAAAAGATCATTGCTATCAAAAGCAAGATCAAGTCGGCAATGTTTTATCCGACAGCTGTAATCGTTGTTGCCGGTCTCGTCATTTCGGTCATGATGCTTTTTGTTGTGCCGGAATTCAAAAAAGTATTTGCGGGATTTGGCGCAGACCTACCAGCCCCCACCCTGTTTGTTATGGGAGTCTCAGAGCTCTTCGTGGAATGGTGGTACCTGATTTTCGGGACGATCATCGGAGCCGTTTTGGGTATCGCTTACCTGTACAGGCGCTCACCCCGCATGCAAAGCCTGCTAGATCGAGCCGTGTTGAAGATGCCTGTAATTGGCGACATTATTCTCAAAGCGACAGTCGCTCGCTGGGCTCGGACGCTGTCCACAATGTTTGCGGCTGGCGTACCTCTGGTCGAGGCCCTCGACTCCGTCGGCGGGGCGGCAGGGAACGCCGTTTTTCTGAAGGCTACGTCCGAAATCCAGACTGAAGTGGCGACCGGTACAAGCCTGACGGTATCGATGCAAAACTCCAACGTGTTTCCTGTGATGGTCGTGCAAATGGTCTCCATCGGCGAAGAGTCAGGCGAACTGGATGCAATGCTGAGCAAAGTTGCTGACTTCTACGAACAGGAAGTAGACGATGCCGTGGCCGGCCTGTCGCAGTTGCTGGAGCCGATCATCATGGTCTTCCTGGGCGTTGTGATCGGCGGTCTGGTTGTCGCGATGTATCTGCCGATCTTCAAACTCGGCGGCGTTGTCTGACGCTCCCCTGTGCCGCAGCGCTCAGCGGCGCGGCACAGCATTCCTATGATCGCCTTGCTGCAAGAACCTTTCTTCGCAATCGCTGCCTCCGCGCTGCTCGGCCTGTTCGTCGGCAGCTTCCTGAACGTGGTGATTCACCGCCTGCCGCGCATGATGGAGCGAGAGTGGCACGCCCAAGCTGCAGAACTGCGCGGAGAGCACGCACCCGAACTTCCGCGCTACAACCTCGCGACCCCCTCTTCGACCTGCCCTCACTGCGGCCATCGCATCACCGCGCTAGAGAACATCCCGCTGCTGAGCTACATCGTCTTGCGGGGGCGTTGCGCCCACTGCGCCGCGCCGATCGCACCGCGCTACCCCGCCGTAGAAGCGCTTTCAGCGCTGGTGGCCGGATACGCTGCGCTGCATTTCGGTTTCAGCCTCGCCCTGCTTGGGGCGCTGCTGTTTCTGTGGGCCGTCATTGCGCTGGCGGCCATCGACCTCGACACGCAATTCCTGCCCGACCAGATCACCCTGCCCCTGCTCTGGCTGGGCCTGCTCATCAACCTGGATGGCATTTACGCCTCGCTACCCGATGCGGTCATCGGCGCAGTCGCCGGGTATCTGTCGCTGTGGTCGGTGTACTGGCTGTTCAGACTGACTACCGGAAAGGAGGGCATGGGCTACGGCGACTTCAAGTTGCTCGCCGCCATCGGCGCATGGCTGGGCTGGCAAGCGCTGCCGCTGGTGATCCTGCTCTCCTCGCTGGTTGGCGCAGTCGTGGGCATCAGTCTCATCGTGCTGCGGCAGCACGAACGCAGCACGCCCATTCCCTTCGGCCCCTATCTCGCTGCCGCAGGGGCCATCGCCCTGTTCTGGGGGAACGACATCGTGGATGCCTGGCTCGGCTCTTTCTGAAGGCTTGAAAACCATAGGAATCGCCCCATTTGCGGGGCGCCTATCTGTTAAAATTGCCGGCTTGATTGCGGAGGTTGCCATGCCGATCTACGAATATCGCTGCCCTGCCTGCGGCGCGCACAAGGAACACATCCAGAAGATGAGCGATGCACCGCTCACGAACTGCCCTGCCTGCGGCGCCGGCGGTTACGCCAAACAGATTTCCGCAGCTGGCTTCCAGCTCAAAGGCAGCGGCTGGTATGCCACCGACTTCAAGAACACTGGCAGCACACCATCCAAGCCGGCGGAGTCCTCGGCACCCCCGGCCTCCGCCTGCAGCACCGGCGGCTGCGGCTGCCACTAACCAGCCTGATCCAGTACCTGCCACGACACGCAGCGGCGTCGGCGGGTTTCAACTTTCGGAACACACCATGCGTACTCACTACTGCGGCCAGGTAACCGCCGCCGACCTCGACCAGACTGTCACGCTGTGCGGCTGGGTACATCGCCGCCGCGACCATGGCGGCGTGATCTTCATCGATCTGCGTGATCGCGAGGGTCTGGTTCAGGTGGTGTGCGACCCGGACCGCGCCGACACCTTTGCCACCGCAGAATCGGTGCGCAGTGAGTACGTACTGAAGATCACCGGCAAGGTGCGCCGTCGCCCGGCCGGCACCGAGAACAGCGCCCTGACCTCGGGTGAGATCGAGGTTCTGAGCCAGGACATCGAAGTACTCAACAGCGCCGTCACGCCGCCGTTCCAGCTCGACGAGGACAACCTCTCCGAGAACGTGCGCCTGACGCATCGCGTGGTTGACCTGCGCCGCCCGCAGATGCAAAACAATCTGATGCTGCGCTACCGCGTCGCGCGGGCCTTCCGCCGCTTCCTCGACGACCACGGCTTCGTCGACGTCGAAACGCCGATGCTGACCAAGAGCACGCCGGAAGGCGCGCGTGACTACCTCGTACCCTCGCGCGTGCATCCGGGCCAGTTCTTTGCGCTGCCGCAATCGCCGCAGCTCTTCAAGCAGATGCTGATGGTGGCAGGCTTCGACCGCTACTACCAGATCACCAAGTGCTTCCGCGATGAGGATCTGCGCGCCGACCGCCAGCCCGAATTCACCCAGGTCGATATCGAGACCTCGTTCATGGACGAGGTCGCCATCACCGGCCTGATCGAGGAGCTCATCCGCTACGTCTTCAAGGACGCGATGGATGTCGAGCTGCCCTCGCCCTTCCCGCGCATGAGCTACGCCGAGGCGATGCGCCGCTACGGCTCCGACAAGCCCGATCTGCGCGTCACGCTGGAACTGGTGGATGTCACCGATGCAGTGCAGGACGTGGCCTTCAAGGTCTTCTCCGGCCCCGCCACCAGCGGCGGCCGCGTGGCCGCGCTGCGCGTACCGGGCGGCGGCGAACTGACCCGCGGCGAGATCGACGACTACACCAGGTTCGTCGGCATCTACGGCGCGCGCGGTCTGGCCTACATCAAGGTCAACGACGTCACCAAGGTCAATGAGGAAGGCCTGCAGTCGCCCATCGTCAAGAACCTGCACGAGCAGGCGCTGCGCACCATCCTCGAACGCACTGGCGCGCAGTCCGGCGACCTGGTCTTCTTCGGTGCCGACAAGGCCAAGGTGGTCAATGACGCGCTCGGCGCACTGCGCGTCAAGCTCGGTCACGAGAAGGGCTTCCTCAACGGCCAGGCCTGGTGCCCGGTGTGGGTGGTCGACTTCCCGATGTTCGAGTACGACGACGAAGACAAGCGTTGGACGGCCTGCCACCACCCGTTTACGGCCCCCAAGGACGAGCACATCGACCTGCTCGAGAGTGATCCGGGCGCCTGCCTTGCCAAAGCCTACGATCTGGCGCTCAACGGCTGGGAAATCGGTGGCGGCTCGGTGCGTATCCACCGTGCCGACATGCAGAGCAAGGTCTTCCGCGCGCTGAACATCAACGACGAGGAAGCGCGCCTGAAGTTCGGCTTCCTGCTCGACGCTCTGCGCTACGGCGCGCCGCCGCACGGTGGTCTGGCCTTCGGCCTGGACCGCATCGTGACGCTGATGAGCGGCGCCGAATCCATCCGCGACGTGATCGCCTTCCCCAAGACGCAGCGCGCCCAGTGCCTGCTCACCGATGCGCCGAGCGACGTCGACGAGAAGCAGTTGCGCGAACTGCACATCCGTCTGCGCCAGAAGGTCGACACCCAGGTCGAAGTCGCCAAGAGCTAACGCCCTGTTACACGGCACGCCGCTTCAGTTGGGGGGCTGCGTGCCGTAAGCTCTGATAGCAATCCCACTTCGGCCGATACATATCCTGCGGGGCTCGCCCCGCCGTGACTCATGGCAAAGCTCGAACAACTCGCCGTCATGGTCGTCGCGGCCAATCAGAGCATGCGCGCACACCTGCGCACCATGCTCGACAATTTCGGCATGCACGACGTGCAGTTCGCCACCTCCGCCGCCACGGCCATCCGCAAGCTGCGCGAACAGCGTTATGACCTGATCCTGAGCGAACACGACCTCGGCGACGACGCCCAGGACGGCCAGCACCTGCTCGAAGATCTGCGCACACGCCGCATCATCCCGCGCGCGACGGTATTCATCATGATTTCGGGTGAGCGCAGTTACGAACGCGTCGTCGGAACGGCGGAGTTTGCACCCGACGACTATGTCCTCAAACCCTTCACGCCCGGCATCCTGCAGGCCCGCATCGAACGGGCCATGCAGCGGCGCGACGCGTTCCTTCCGGTGTTACGGCTACTGGACGAGGGGCGGATCGAGGAGGCCATGGCGTCGTGCAAGCAGGTCGAAGCCCGCCACCCCGCGTGGCGCAACGACTTCCTGCGTCTGCGTGCCGACACGGCCATCGAACGCGGCGAACTCGACCTGGCCGACAGCATTTACCGTCAGGCTCTCGACAACGGCGCAGCGCCCTGGGCGCAATTGGGCCACGCGCGCGTGCTGATCGCCACCGGCCTGCACGATCAGGCCGTACCGCTGCTCGAACAGCTTGTCAGCGCAAGCGAACACTATCTTGAAGCCTACGACCTGCTCGCCCAGTGCCGCGAACACGCCGGGCAGACCGGTGAAGCCTGCGAGACGCTGAACGAAGCCGTGCGTCGATCTCCCCGGCGCCTCGGGCGACTGCGGCAGTTCGGCAACCTGGCCACCCGTAGCGGCGAATATGCGCAGGCTGAGCAGGCGCTGCGGCAGGTCGTGCATCTGGGCAAGCGGTCGGAGTTCCGCGACCCGGCCGACCATGTCGAACTCGCACGCGTGCAGATGCTGCAGCACCGTGTCGAGGACGCCGCATCCACCGTGCAGGACCTGGAGCGCAGCATGGGCAACCAGCCGGCCGGCAGGGCCTGCGCGGCACTGGGCAAGGCCTTGCTGTTCCAGCACACCGGGGATGAAGCCGCCGCGCGCACTGCCGCCGCAGCCGCAGCTGCGGCGCTGTCCGATGCAGGCGATCTGCCGCTGTCCATCAAGCACGAGATCGTTCGCGCCTGCCTTGCCAACGGCCTGGACGGCGAAGGAGGGCAGATCGTCAGCGAGATCCTGCGCCACGCGCCCGACGAACAAACCATCCGCGCAACACGCGAACTGCTCGCCGAGCAGGGCCGGGGCGACCTGTCCCAGCAGGTCGACGAAAAACTACACGCCGAAGTGCGCAACTACGTCGCTGCCGGCGCCCAGAAGGCCCAGGCGGGAGACCATGAAGGCGCGGTCAGCGAGATGATGGGCGCCGTACGCAAGATGCCGGGCAACCCGCTGGTCCTGTTCAACGCTGCACTGGCGGTACTGCGCCACATCGAGCACACCGGCTGGAACGAGCGCATGGCCGAGGAAGCGCGCACCCTGATCGCACGCACCCGCAAGCTCGACCCGGCCAACCCCAAGCTCGACGCGCTGACCACCTTCATGGCCGGACTGGAGCGCAAGTACGGCATGCAACCCCACCTCCCCGCCGCCAGCACCGGAACCGCGGCGCCGCGCGCCAGGTAATGGGCCGCCTGACCCGCCGCTGGGCGCTGCTTGCCGCCCTCGCCCTGTGCGGGCTGCTCGCCGCCTGCGCGCCGGGCAATGCCGACGACGCGTTCCCGCCGGAAGCCTGGCAAACGCTGGAGCGAATCCAGCATGGCGGCCCGTTCCCCTACCGCAAGGACGGCACGACCTTCTTCAATCGCGAGCGCCTGCTGCCGGAGCGGGCACGCGGCTATTACCGGGAGTACACCGTTCCCACCCCGGGAGCAAAGGACCGTGGCGCACGACGCATCGTCAGCGGTGGCGATCCGCCCGAGGTCTTCTACTACACGGCGGACCACTACCGCAGCTTCCGTCGCATGGAGCCTCGTCCGTGAGCCCGGCGCTGCCTACCCTGCCCCCCGACTTTCCCGAGCAGGCCGCTGCCGGAGTCTTCCGCGCCGGCGGCTTGCGCGCTGCCGAGGCGGCCGGTGAGGCCATCCGGATCGGCTATGACGTGCGTCGGGTGGACCTGCATGACAGCCGCAACAAGGCCGATACCCTGGCGCGTATCGCCGCTGCGCTCGACTTCCCGGAGTGGTTCGGACACAACTGGGACGCGCTGGCAGATTGCCTTGGCGACCTGCCCTGGCTAACGCCTGGCGCGCGTTGCCTGCTGGTGTTCGAAGGCTGCAAAGGGCATGCAGAGGCCTGGCCGGTGCTGATCGAAATCCTGCAGCAAAGCTGCACCGACTGGGCCGAACGCGAGGTCCTGTTGAGCTGCGTCCTTGCCTTCGACGGGGACGAGCAGTGAGCAGGCGCCCCTACAAGCTGCCGGTTTCGGTACTGGTGATCATCCACACCCCGGATCTGCAGGTACTGCTGATCGAACGCGTGCGCCCGCCAGGGCAATGGCAATCCGTCACGGGCAGTCTGGAACCGGACGAAACGCCGCTGCAGGCCGCCGTGCGCGAAGTCGAGGAAGAAACCGGGCTACGTTGCGCCGCCGACGCCTTCCGTGACTGGCAGCACAGCAACCGCTTCCGCATCCGCGGCCAGTGGCGCCCGATGTATGCCCCGGACGTCACCCACAACACCGAACATGTCTTCAGCCTGTGTCTGCCGACCGTTGTACCGGTCTGTCTGGCGCCGGGCGAACATACCGCCCAGCAATGGCTGCCCTGGCGCGAAGCCGCCGAGACGGCATTTTCGTGGTCAAACCGCGACGCGATCCTGCGCCTCCCCGAACTCGGCCCGCACGTCGCGCGTACCGGCTGAATCAGGTCATGCCGGGCGCAACGAGTCTGCGCGCCCCACCGCGTAATACATCAGGCCGGCCGCCTTCACCTGCCGCGGATCGAAGAGATTGCGCCCGTCCACCAGTACCGGCGTCTTGAGCTGCGACTTCAGACGACGGAAATCAACGGTACGGAACTGCTTCCACTCGGTGCAGATGACCAGCGCGTGGGCTCCGCTCAGCGCCTCGTCCTGATGTGACACCAGCACCAGATCGGCGCGCTCGCCATAGATGCGCTCCGTCTCTTCCATGGCCTGCGGATCGTAGGCGCGCACCTTCGCGCCGACCTCCCACAGCGCTTCCATCAGAACGCGGCTGGGCGCCTCACGCATGTCATCGGTATCGGGCTTGAAGGACAGACCCCACACGGCAATCGTCCGCCCGCCCAGATCGCCGTCGAACGCCTGCTGCAGCTTGTCGAACAAAACCCGCTTCTGGCGCAGGTTCACGGCCTCCACTGCGTCCAGCAACTCCGCCTCGTAACCGACCTCGCGCGCGGTACGCGCCAGCGCCTGAACATCCTTCGGGAAGCAAGAACCGCCGTAACCACAGCCCGGATAGATGAAGTGATAGCCGATGCGCGGATCGGACCCGATACCCAGCCGCACCTGCTCGACATCCGCGCCGAGACGCTCAGCGAGGTTGGCGATCTCGTTCATGAAGCTGATCTTGGTGGCCAGCATGGCATTGGCGGCGTACTTGGTCAGCTCGGCAGCCCGCACGTCCATGAACATGATCTTGTCTCGATTGCGGCTGTACGGCGCGTAGCATTCCCGCATCAACGCACGCACGCGCTCGGAGTCTGTCCCGACGACGATGCGTGCGCTCTTGGTGAAGTCCTCGATGGCCGCTCCCTCCTTGAGGAATTCGGGGTTCGAGCACACGTCAAACGGCACGTCCGCCCCCCGCGCGGCGAGTTCTCCAAGCACTGCCGCGCGCACCTTGTCGGCTGTACCGACCGGCACGGTGGACTTGTCGACCACCACTTTGTAGTCCGTCATGTGGCGACCGATGGTTCGCGCCACAGCCAGTACGTACTGCAGATCCGCTGAACCATCCTCGTCCGGCGGCGTGCCGACCGCAATGAAGATCAGTTCGCCGAAGGCCACCGCACGGGCGGCATCCGTGGTGAAGTCCAGACGACCTTCCGCATGGTTGCCGCGAACGATCGGCTCGAGACCAGGTTCGTAGATGGGAATGACGCCGCGGTGCAGGCAGTCGATCTTGGCCGCATCCACATCGACACAAACCACCTCATGCCCAACATCGGCCAGACAGGCTCCCGTTACCAGACCGACATACCCGTACCGAATACCGCAATGCGCATGTTGAGACGCTCTCAGCTGAGGCGGCAGCCTGCCCCGCCCATTTGTTCAAAAGATCATATTGTGGCCGATTTTGGTTGCACTACCGTGTCCTGCGGCACTCGCATCGACGGAGCGAGGCCCCATCGCCTACAATCGGCAAAATTTTTCTGGAACGCGACATGACCGAGAAAACCACACGCCAGGTCGAACCCGCCCTCAAGGCCGAAATCCTTGCCGAAGCCCTGCCCTACATCCAGCGCTTCTTCGACAAGACCATCGTGATCAAGTACGGCGGCAACGCCATGACCGATCCGCACCTGAAGGACTGTTTCGCTCGCGACGTGGTACTGCTCAAGCTGGTCGGCATGAACCCGGTGGTGGTGCATGGCGGCGGCCCGCAGATCGAGAACCTGCTCAACCGCGTCGGCAAGAAGGGCGAGTTCATCCAGGGCATGCGCGTGACCGACGCCGAGACCATGGAAGTGGTCGAGATGGTGCTGGGCGGTCAGGTGAACAAGGAAATCGTCAACCTGATCAACCAGCATGGCGGCAAGGCGGTGGGCCTGACCGGCAAGGACGCCGGCTTCATCCGTGCCAAGAAGCTGCTGATGCAGAAAAAGGACGCACCGCCGGGGGATGTCATCGACGTCGGTCAGGTCGGCGAGATCACCGGCATCGACCCGAGCCTGATCTCTTTCCTCGACAAGGGTGACTTCATTCCGGTCATCGCCCCGATCGGTGTCGGGTCGAACGGCGAGACCTACAACATCAACGCCGATGTGGTGGCCGGCAAGCTGGCCGAGATCCTGCATGCCGAGAAACTCGTGCTGCTGACCAACACCCCGGGCGTGCTGGACGAAAACGGCAAGCTGCTGACCGGCCTGAC